>JAGPCI010000039.1 GCA_018058165.1 Bacteroidia bacterium | reverse complement strand
CACCTATTCCAAATGCTATTGTATAAGGAATCCACCAAGCAAAAATAAAGGTTTGGAAACCGGCATAATAAATAATAGCCACAGCAGATGCTGCATGAAATATTAATGCAGCCAATGAATCGAGATGTTTTTTAGGACTTTGAATTAATGATTTAAGATTTAACCAATAAATAAACAAAGTAAAATGTCCCCACATTATGGTAATAGGATGGCGGTTGATGAGGTATAAACTTTTTTCGGCAGGGGTAAGTTTAAAATATCTTTGGGTTGAAATAGTAGGATAAGAACCTATTCCTGAAAGGGTAAGTTTTGAATTATGATGATGGTGATGATCGTGGCTACGTTTCCAAATATTTTGAGGAGCTAACATAAAAACACCAAAAGCCTTCATCATTAAATCTGCAATTTTAGAATGTTGCAAAATAGTATGGTGCTGGTAATCGTGGTATATAATAAATAACCTTACCAATAACAAAGCTGCAAGAATACTTACAGGCAGCTTAACTAAAACTGGTATATTTAAGTAAGTAATAAATAGCGCCACAAAAACCAACACGGCTGTTAAAAGAGTTTCAAGCCAACTCTTAAACCTGTTTTCTTTTGTAAACTCTTTACTTGCTAAAATTAATTCTTTACTTGTTCTCATTAATGTTTTTTATACAATATTATTGCTCAATTATACTACTCTTTTGTGTTTCCACCTTCTGTGCGACCAAAGCCAAGTAACAGGATCTAGTTTTATTTCTTGTTCAAGCCTTTTCATAAATGCATCGCAAATCTCATTATCAGCGGTGTCTTTTGGGTTAGCAAAAAGCAACTCGGGAGTAACTTCATAATAACCTCTTTTTACCCTTTTGGCATTCATATACACAACAGGGTAATTAAATTTTTTGGCCAATTTATCTGGACCTTCATAAACGGCAGTATCCTGATTTAAAAAGGTCATCCAGTAAGCATTTTGCTGAGTTGCAGTTTGGTCTGCAACTAAAGCAGTAGCAGTAACTTCTTTTCTGCAAGCCACCATTTCTCTTAATGTTAAATGTTGCGGAGTAATACGTGTGCCAAATCGGGTACGCATTCCCACCATCATTTTTTCAAAATAGGGGTTGGTTAATGGGCGGTAAATTACATTTAACTGAAATTTTGTAGATAGCGTAAAAGCAGGTCCAGCCCACTCCCAATTACCATAATGCCCCATCACTATTATAATGCTTTTGTTTTCTTTATACAACTCATCAAGCCACGAAGTATTATTAAATCGGCACCTTTTTAAAGACTGCTTCTCTGTCATCTTCAGGGTCTTTAAAGTTTCTAAAATTAAATCAGTAAGATACTTATAGTAATTGTTGCAAATTTCTTGTATTTCAGCTTCTGTTTTTTCGGGAAATGAGTTACGCAAATTGGTTAATACAACCTTTTTTCTGTATCCACTTAGCTTTAATATTACATAAAGAAATGATGATACCATATATAATAAACCAAATGGAAGTGAGGCTATTAAATAGATTACTGGATACAATAGATAGAATACAATTTTTTTCATTTTTTACTCACCAATTCAATGCAGTCCTCAAAAGTAAGCATTATATCCTTACCTATTATTCTGTTTTTATAACTGCCTGTCTCATGAAGTAAAAATTGTTTTCTTGCTATTGCTAAATAATTTAGAAATTGACGATTCTTGTATCTCATTAAACCTATTTTTCTCAACTCTAAAATAAATACCTAGCCTCCATTCTGCCAATGTGTATGGTGCGTTGTGTATCGGCAGTTCGGCCATCATAATTAATGGTAATTTGTAAATTATTACCAAGCCTTTGTTGGTAGTTAATATTCCAAACGGTGTTTTGCCCAACAGCTAATCCTTGCAACATATCATAGCCTAATTGACTCTGTGCATCGCCATTAAAACTAATTTGGTACGAACTAAGTTTGGCATTAATAACACCTTGTTTTACCAAGCTATACCTAAACTCTGCACCCAGCTCTTTATTATTGCTATTTTGGTTGCCCAGTTCGGCTAAATTGTTGCCTTCAAAATAACCAGCAAGCGCTGTAATACGTAGTCTTGTATTTAGCTGATAACTTAAGCGTGGTTTAAACTCAATAAAGTAATAATTAAAATTATTGCTGCTAAAAAAATCACTCGTGTAAATTCTTTGTCCTGTGTTTGTGCCTAATGTAATACCCCAAATTGCATTAATGTTCCATCTAATGTTTACGCCTTGTTCTGTGCGGTTTCTCGATTCAAAACCATTGGTTAAAAAAGTTTTACTTTTTTGATTTTGGAAAGTAAAATCAGCGCCAAAAGTTGGGTTGCTTCTGTTAAAAAACAACGTGTTTCTAAACAACGAGTTTAACGATATTAATGAAGTATCATTTACATTTAATAAAAACGGATTGATAAAATCTTTGGTTTCTAGTTGAGTTGTTTTTCTATCTATTTTTAAGGCTGTTTGGTTACTAAATTTACTAACTAGTTTTTTAAAATGTTTTTTGTTGTTCCATACCGCTGCGGGGTTAATATTTAATGTTTGATTAAACTGATTGGCATTGGTGCTTATGTATGAATTTGTAGGTAAAAACACCCTTATATAATTTGCTTGTGGCTTATCTGCCGAGCCTGCAATTACAAATTCATTTAATTGTTGTGCGCCATCTTTGTTAAAATCTTTCCAAACATATTGGCCTTGTCCTACCAAAACTTCTACATACTGAAAATCTCTACGTAACTCTTGTCCCGAACCAATTTGGTAATACGTATTGGCTACAAATACCCTTTTTAAAAACGAATAATCGTATTCAATTCTGGCTAATATGGTACGCTCTGGTTTAAGTGTTGTAATTAAAGTATCTTCAATTATAAACTCACGGTAGTTTAAACTTCCTGCTAATCGGTTTCCGTTATTTTGCCTCACATCTGCACTTGCATTAAAATTATGCCCTATTGTAGATTGCGCTAAATCATTAAATCTTGGCAGTAAATCTGTACGTTTATTATAATCTAACCTGTACTTTACTTTGTTAGAATCTACGTTGGTAATGTATCCTCCAAACTGGTTGTAGCCATAACTTCCTCCTAATAATGTATCACTGTTTTGCTTAAAATAACTATGTTCAGTTTCAGCTTTTACACCACCAATTAAGTTATAAAATCTTCGGGTATATTCGCCCTTGTATCGGTTAACATTGCTTTGTTGCGCAATTAAAATATTGTTAGTTGTGCTTACCCATTCACTCTCGGCAGTTAATGTGTTTTTACCCCAATTTAAAAACATGCCGGTTTGATGTTGCAGTCCATTAAATAGTTTTTGCCTATTGTAAGTACCCAGTTGATAATAAATTTGAAATGTATTTCCTTTTTGTAAAGCCGTTCTTAAAGAGGCAATTTGTTCTAAATATCCTGTATCAACATTGCTGTTTTGGTTTGTCAATAATCGGTTCCATGTTCTATCAAATTCTACGTTTCTATATCGTTCTATATATCTAAATTCTTCATCAACTACTTCAATATTTCCACTGGTTTTAAGTACCCAATCTTTTTCTTTTTTGTCTTTAGTTAAGTTCCAAGTGTTTTCAATCAATGCTTTTACTCCATAACCTGCATCATTCTTTTTATCAAGGTTCGAAAACGTATTTAAGTCGTTTTGACTATTGGCTAATTCAACTTTTATGAGGGTGTTTTTTATAGCAGTAATTTCTGCGCCAACAGTTAACATTTGTCTTCGCTTTGGGCTTATTAGTTTTATTACAGGTTCGTAATCTCCTTGTGGTATTCCGCTAACGGGTTCAACCCATGCATATACTCTTCCATTAGCGCTGCTACTAACCTGTTTGTAGTTGCCTAAGCCTTGCCCAACAAGGCTAAAGCGTACTTCATAAAATACACTGTCATTACCTTGTTGAGGTGCATACACAAAAATGTTTTGATAAATTAATGTATCTGTTTTTCTGTACTGAACCTTCTTGGGGTCGTAACTAGATTGTACTTCGCTGTTAATTACCGCATCGTTAATATTATCTCCAACCGCAGCCAAAATTTGTTTGGTGCTATCGTTTAGTGTTTGTAAAAATGGCTGGTCTTTATTGTCTTGTTCGGTAAAATAATTTACACGTAATTTAAATTTATCCATTTCAAAATCTGTGTTTACATGAAACACAGATCTTGCATAATTTCTATCTGCAAACTGAAACTCAACTACAATTCTGCTATATTGATTAATAGGGCGTTTGGGCATAAAAGTAACTTCACCAGTATTGTAATCAATCACGTAATCATGCTGCTCTCCGCGTGTTAGTTTTTGTCCATCTAAATAAACTGCTTCAGTACCCGAAATAATGATAATAAACAACTCTCCGTTTGTGCCGTTAAGCCTATATGGGCCTTGGTTTCCTTCAATTCCATTAATAATATTTCGGGCAAACCTGCCACGGCTTAAAGCACCTTCTCCACCAAATTTTAATTTACTTTTTTTACTTAAATCAACTTCCGAATTAAACTGTGCACCTCTTGATTTTTTATAATAATTCATAAAGTAAGCACCTTCGGGTTTGCTCATTTCAAAATCTCCAACAGTTAAAGTAGTTTTGTTTTTTGCCAATTGAATAAACACCTTATCAAAATCTTGTAATTGCTGTGTGTTTCCTTCTGGTTGTATTGGATTGTTATCATCACTAATTGCAGCAAGCACATCAATATCATTATTAATACGGCCAGCCATTTGTAAATTTAAGTTTGCGTTTAAAACAATATCTTGGTTGTTACCAAATCCTAAACCCCTACTAATCGAACCGTTAAGTTTGAGGCCTTCGTTTTTAAATAAATCGTTTCTATTTCCGTTAGAGAGGTTATAACCTAAATCATATTTATTGCCGTTAAGCACTGGTATTTGCAAGCTTCTTGGCTTGTTGCTGTATTGTTTCTTAAAATCTATAATAGCTGTTTTGTATGATACTTGAATAGTTTGGTTTAAATATTTGGGGTTGATTTTTAAAAAATTATCAAAATAGTTAATGCTATAATCAACACCATCTTGTAATAACTTTTCGTTTTGATAAACCAATAAACTTTGCTGTAAAATAACTGCGGTATCAAGCAATAAACTATCCGAGATTATTAAAATATTTTTGCTTCGGTAACTACCGTTAAACTGTGCATTTGCGTATAACCCAAACAGCGCCATCAGTATCAAAAGCAACAAATGTTTTATCATGCCACATGTTGTTTTTTTGGTAATGTTATACAAAACTCGCTACCTACACCAAGCTGTGTTTTAAAAGTAATGGTTCCGCCACCGCTCTCAATCATGTTTTTAACAATAGGCAAGCCTAATCCCATGCCCGAAATTTTGGTGCTAAAATAGGGTGTAAATACTTTTTGTGCTTGCTCCTCTGTCATGCCTGATGCGTTATCTTTAACGAAAATAATGATGTTTTCATTGTGGTCTATTACATCAATTTTTATTTCGCCAATCTCATCTTCTGGCATGGCCTGTATGGCATTTTTTAATAGGTTTGATATTGTTCTATTAAAGTATCCAGCATCAAACATAATGTACAAATTATCCCTGCAAAATAGGGTTATTTTATGTTCGTTTCCTTGCGAGTATAAATCTATTAATTGAGCTAAAGAGGTTTTAATATTTATGTTTTCGTAAGTAGGAGCAGGCATTTTTGCATACGATGAAAACTCATTTGCCAACTCAGATAATACATCAATTTGGGCAATTAATAAATTAGCAGTACGTGTAAGTTTATCTCCAATATTTGTGTCGTTGTTGGCATAAGCACGTTGCAAATGCTGCACACTAAGTTTCATTGGAGTTAAAGGGTTTTTTATTTCGTGGGCAATTTGTCTTGCAATATCTCGCCAGGCACCCTGCCTTTCGTTTTCGGCAAGTTTTTTTGCACTTGCATCTAACTCTGCAATCATTCGGTTGTACTGTGTTACCAACTCACCAATTTCATCATCACGTTGCCACAAAATAGGCTCATTGCTATTGCCCAAAGTTGTGCGTGATAAACGTTGCTGTATTAAAGTTAATGGATACGAAATGTTGCGCGAAACCCAATAAGCTATCATTACAATGATGATAAACAGCAACACATATAGGTTTATAAACCCAATTACAACTGACGAAATTTCACTCAATAAATCAACTTGTTTGCTAAAGTAGGGGAGTTGCAAATAACCAACCACTTCGCTTCGTGTATTAAATATTGGAGCATATGCTGCTTGAAACTTTAAGTCGCCAATTATTTCGGGATGACTGTATTGCGATTCGCGTAATAAATTTAAATGGAAATACGCATCGGGATTCATTTTAGTGCCCACAATTTCTTCATCAAATAGTTTGCTAATACTTGATGATGCTACTTCTCCTTTGGTGTTATAAAGAGTTATATCGGTATCGTAAAAATCGGCTATTTGGTTAATAAATGCCTCTGTTTCACCTTCGGTAATTTTACTGTTTAATGTTGATATTCGCTCGTTCTCAACATTAATTACAATATTGCGAAGCTTTTTCATTAACCTATCTGTTTGTCGCAGGTTATATTTATCAGTTGTAAAACTTATGGTAAAATACGAGCTAAATATTAATGTAGTAAAAACAATAAAAATAATAGAGGTTTGAATACGGGTTCTAATCAAAATAATTTGATTATCGTCCATCATCATTAACTTTAATAAACTAGCTCGAACCCATGATACCAATCTATTATTAGTAATGCTCGACCGTTTTAAAATTTGCGCATTTAATAGAATAAATAATACCAATACCAAAATTAAAACTACCGTACAGCAAGTAAATATAAACGAAAATAATCCTATTGCTTCAATTGCATTATTGGCTGGTTTGCTTACCACCACCGTTAATGGTTGCGAGTCGGTAAATAATAAATGGCTATAATCATTATCTTCAAAAAACTTAAATGCATTGTCTGATTGGCCCCATGTATTTATAATGCTATATGCATAATCACCACTTTGATATACCAGTTTTTTATCTTTATAAACAGCATAAGAATACTCGTTGTTTTTGGTTCTTGTTGCGGTGTTTCCTTCAACCAATATTTCATCAAATCGGTTTTCGTTTTGAATAAGTTTTGGCTTTAGCACAATAAATAAATTGCCAACTTTGCTTCGGCCATCTTTAATAATAAACTTGCCAATATAGCCTTTAATATCTCCGCTATTTTGCATGTACCTAAACGATTCGGCAAACGATTCGGGCCTTTGCTGTTTGTATAATTTATTAGCTTGTTGGTAGCTTAATTCGTTTCTTTCTTTAAAATGATTTCCGGCCGAGTCGTAATCAAAAAGTTGTACATCAAACTTGCTTAAATAACCTGTAAAGTATAGTTGACGTATACGTTTTTCAAACTGTGATTTATTTATAAACGGACTGGTGAAATAGTTTTTTATAAACTTGTCTTTCTTTAATTTACTATCCGTGGCACGTAAAAAATAATCGTTGGTTATATCATTTTGCGAAATTTGTTTTACTGCAAATAACCTGCGATTGTCTTGCTCTCGCACGGTTTGCCAATGCCAAATACTTAATGCACTATAAGTTGATATAATTACAATTACGATAAAATATTGCTGAAAACGGTTAAGTTTTGGCGTGAATAATTTAAATGCAATAAACAATGTAGCCAAGCTTATTACACTCCAGTATCTAAATATATCATGTTCAAAAACTTTATTGGCTATTAATAAATATACCAATGCAATTACAATCACAATTACCCATGGTTTCCATTTTGCTCCATCGTATTTAACCACACTTCGGGTAAAGTTTCTGGCAATAAAGTATACCGTTAAAAGTTGTAAAACACATACTGCAATGGCAAAATAGGTAAACTTGTTTATCGAATAAATTTGGGTAATATCAAACGAAATTTGCGAATCGATGGTTAAACTTTTAATAGCACTAAATACCATATCACTGGCAAAAATACATAGTGCCCCATAACCCAATATTGGCCACAAATTTCCTTTTGCTTGTTTAACGCGAATACTGTTTTGCCTGTTTTCTAACAATATAAAATACCACAATATTATGGCCGTATCTACTAATAAATCTCCTAAAGATGGAAACCAAATAGATGATGCATAAACTCCCGCACTAAATAGTTTAATATCGTATATAAAATGAGGAATGTTGTATAAGGTACTTATTGCCCTAATCCATACAAATGCGGTAAAAAAAACGATACTAGTTAATATTGGGTAAATTCTAATATAATACCTAACCAATGCATGAATTACTAAAACACTAAAAAGTAATAACGCCATCATTACAACAAATAACCAAGTGCCTGTTGTTTCTCTTAGTGCAAATATTTGCATCGAAAATAAGTACTGTCCATTAATTGAATAAATGTTGGTGTACTTATCGTTTATTTTTTTGTTAATTACAATGGCATCTTCTAAAAACTGTAACTCGTTATTAAACTGATTTTGTAGGTATTGATTTTTGTAAGCAAAGTTGTTTTTTATTAAATATGTAAATAGGTAGTTATAGCTTCCTCTACTTTGTTTGTAAACTAAATACCACCCATTAGGCGACTTATAAAAACCGTGGTTACTCTGCCCTTCAAACTTTATAGGTTGCGGGTTAATTTCATTACTACTCCAATACTTTAATGTATCGTATTGGGTTATAAATAAATTAACGTTTTCGGTTGATAATAATTTGCCAATGGTGTTCCAATTTCTGTTTAAATTATTGGTATCAATTAAAACCTCATTTTGAACCAAATCAATAAAACTTAACTCTTTTGCTCTAATTATAGTTTGGGTTTTATCATACCCTTGCTTTAGTTGCGTATTGGCATTGTTAATTTGTTTTTGCTCGTACATGCTTAGCCCAGCTAGTGCAATGCAGCCTGCTATAAACAAAACCCAATATAACTTTATGCCCTTTTTCAAATTGGGTTATATCCTTTTGGTATCAACTAAGTAATTAGTAACATAATCTGCTATGCCTTCTTCAATAGATGTAAAAGGCTTATGGTAGCCAATGGCTTTTAATTTTGCCATATTAGCCTCCGTAAAATATTGGTATTTATCCCTAATATCTATTGGTGTATCTATGTAAGTTATATTGGTTGGTTTATTTAGCGCAGTAAAAATTGATTCTACTAGGTTTTTAAAAGTGCGAGCTTTTCCACTCCCTAAATTATAAATGCCACTATTTTTTCTGTGGTTCATTAAAAATAAGCAAACATCGGTAACATCTTTCACATACACAAAGTCGCGTAGTTGTCCACCATCGGTATAGTTTGGGTGATGAGACTTAAATAGTTTTACTTCGCCATTTTGCTGTATTTGATTGAAGGCGTGTAACACTACACTTGCCATTCTACCTTTGTGGTATTCGTTTGGACCATACACATTAAAAAACTTCAACCCAGCCCAAAAATATGGTTTATCTTTCTGTGCTAAAGCCCATTTATCAAAATCGTTTTTCGAGTGTCCGTATAAATTTAAGGGTTGTAATAAATCTAATTTGGTTTCATCATCATCATATCCAAAAGCTCCATCACCATAAGTAGCAGCAGATGATGCATAAACAATTGGCAAACCATATTTAATACTTTTTTGCCAAAGCATTATCGAGTAATCATAGTTAAGTTCTTTTAAAATAGCAGCATCAGTTTCGGTAGTATCAGTTCTGGCACCAATATGAAAAATAAACTGCACCAAACGATGGTTTTCATCAATCCAACTGGCTAAATCAGTTCTATTTACTAAAGCGGTATAGGTTTTATTATTGATATTATTTGCCCTAATGGGCATACCAAAATCATCAACTAAAATTAAATCGTTGTATCCTGCTTGGTTAAGTGCAGCCACCAAACAACTGCCAATAAAACCCTCGGCTCCTGTAATAATTATCATATATTATAAGATATAGTGCCCAAAAATAAAGATATTAAGCCTAATACCTAAGTATTTTACAGTTTTAAGCTAAATGTTTTTAATCATTAATAGTCGTTTGTATATTTGCGGCTCTTTAAAGCATCATGCAAAAAAGTAAAACAGTTTATATAACACGTAAAGTGCACTTTAATGCAGCTCATAAGCTGTATAACCCAAGTTGGACCGAAGCCGAAAATGAAGCGTTTTTTGGTAAATGTGCCAATAAATTTTATCATGGACATAATTTTGACATGTATGTAACCATTAAAGGCATTGCACATCCTGATACGGGTATGGTAATGGATTTAAAAAAGTTACGTGATGTAATTAACGTGTATGTGGTAAATAAATTAGATCACCGTAATATTAATCATGATGTTGATTTTATGGAAGGCCAAATGGCTTCTATCGAAAATTTGGTTGTAGCTATTTGGGAACAGCTTGAACCACATATTACTGATGGAAAGTTGCATTGCATTAAGTTGTACGAAACCGAAAGGCAGTTTGTAGAATATTACGGTGAGTAGTATTACGTATTGTAATTTAATGGCTTGTTTTTTTTGTAAAACATGTATATTTGATAGGTATTAAAAATAATAATTTAACTATGAAAGCAATTTCTACATTCGGTATTATGGCTGCATTGGCATTGTTAACCGCTTGTTCAAGCACAACTAATGTGTATGATTACTACCTGAAAAATGAGGTTGAAACACACAAATCTGGCGAAATTGCTGCTTCCAAAAGTAAGCTACTGCTGCGTTTGCAAGAAAGTCCAAACAAAGCTCAAGTTGAATTGGTGGCTTTTAAAACCAATGATATAAAGTACCTAGTTTTTGGCTCGCACAAAGTGGCTAAGGCCTTTTATATTAATGATAGCTTGTATAATTTTGATGTAACAGATTTATATAGCCGTGTTAGAGGTGATGATTTTATCCGTCAGATGGGTGATTTATCAGTGTTTTTTACGCATATTCCTGCTGCAAATGTAGAAGCTTTTTTAGTAGCTTGGCCTAATGTTCAATCGCAATACACCACACAAATTCCTAAAGATAAAGAAACCATTTATGTTGATTATGCTTTAGCTGGTGATGTGATTTTAAGTTTCGAAAAAAATAGTGCCACTCAAAAGCTAACCGAATGCACCGTTTGGATTGGTAAGCGCAAGCATTATATCAGCAGTGCCAACTTATTAAAAGCATTTAACGATTTTAAAACTTTTAACTAATTAATTCATATTTTTTAATAACCTGACCTTAAAAATCAGGTTATTTTTTTGTCTTTATATTTATTTTAATAATTTTATTATTTATGACTAAAGCATACATTTTTCCCGGTCAAGGCTCACAGTTTGTAGGTATGGGCAAAGATTTGTACGATAACAATCTTCAAGCAAAAGAGTTGTTTGAACAAGCCAATCAAATTTTAGGTTTTCGCATTACCGATATTATGTTTAGTGGAACCGATGAAGAGCTAAAACAAACCAGGGTAACACAACCTGCAATTTTTCTACACTCAGTAATTAAAGCAATAATTGCTGGGGATAATTTTAAACCTGATATGGTTGCAGGCCATTCGTTGGGAGAATTTAGTGCATTAGTTGCCAATAATACTTTAAGTTTTACTGATGGTTTAAGTTTGGTTTACAAACGTGCAATGGCTATGCAAAAAGCTTGCGAAATTAAGCCAAGCACAATGGCAGCAGTTTTGGGTTTAGATGATGCAAAAGTAGAAGAAGTTTGTGCTGGTATTACGGATGAAATTGTAGTGGCTGCAAATTATAATTGTCCTGGTCAGTTGGTAATATCTGGTAGTGTTGAAGGCATAAATAAAGCATGCGAATTATTAAAAGCTGCTGGCGCAAAACGTGCTTTGGTATTGCCTGTTGGTGGTGCATTTCACTCACCATTAATGGAGCCTGCACGAATAGAACTAGAAGCCGCCATTAATGCCACTAATTTTAGTGAACCAATTTGTGCGGTATATCAAAATGTAACAGCAAGTGAGGTGCGTAATGTTGCCGAAATTAAAGCAAACTTAATAGCACAATTAACCGCTCCTGTAAAATGGACTCAAAGTGTGCAAGCAATGGTTGCTGATGGTGCAACAGAATTTGTAGAGTGCGGCCCCGGAAAAGTATTACAAGGTTTGGTAAGTAAAATTCATAAAGAAGCCGTTGTTTCATCTATTGCATAATTAAATATAAAATGTCGTTACCAAATATTTTTACAACAGAAGTTAGTGCCGAGATTGTTAACCGAATTAACAAACTTACTGCCACTACGCCTGCCCAATGGGGCAAAATGAGTGTTAGCCAAATGTTGGCACATTGTAATGTAACTTACGAAATGATTTATGAGAACATCCATCCTAAACCAAACTTTTTGATGGGGTTTATTCTAAAAACATTTGTAAAAAGCAAAGTAGTGGGTGAGGGCACTTATCCAAAAAGTAGCCCAACAGCACCACAGTTTGTTATTAAAAATCAACCTGATTTTGATTTACAAAAAACACGGCTAATTGACTATATTAATAGAACTCAACAATTAGGTGGTAACGCATTTGATGGAAAAGAATCTCACTCGTTTGGCATACTTAATACTACCGAATGGAATAATATGATGTACAAACATTTGCACCATCATTTAACCCAGTTTGGAGTTTAATGTCTTAACACAAAGGCGCAGAGTGTAACTTATCTTAATGTAAACCTCCGCGTTCTTTGCGTTAACCTTTCCGAACTTTGAGGTTAAAAAACAAACAGCAGCCTTTGGTTTAATGTGTTTCAATTACTTTGCGCTTTTCCGGTAATAATTGTTCGCCAGCCGCATGTTGCCTTGGGCCGTGTAGCTCTTTTTATTCAATCTCTATCCGCTGTTTATCTGTGGTTAAGAATCTTTGTGTAAATCTTTGCGCCCTTTGTGGTTAATCAAGCGTACTAAAATTATTAGCATTTTGGTGTATTTATTTTTTATAGATTTGATGCTGTTACATTAAACCTATCCATGCAAAACCTAATATACAAAATTGCGCTTACTCAAATACCCGGTGTGGGTGATGTTTTAGCCCGTAACTTAGTAAGTTATTGTGGCGGTGTTGAAGAAGTTTTTAAACAAAAAAAATCACGTTTACTTCAAATTCCTGGAATTGGCGAAATGTTGGCCAATAATATTATACAGTTTAAAGATTTTAAACGTGCCGAAAATGAAATTAAGTTTATTGAAAAGCATGATATAAAGTGCATGTTTTACTTAGATAAAGATTATCCGCAACGATTAAAAAACTTTACCGATGCGCCAGTTATGTTATATAGCTTAGGCAATACAAATTATGATAACGAAAAAATTGTAGGAATAGTTGGCACGCGCAAAGCCAGCGATTATGGTAAAAATTTTACAGACGAGTTGGTAGAAACTTTAGCACCAACAGGCGCATTAATAATTAGTGGATTAGCATTGGGTATAGATGTAGCTGCACACCGCAGTGCGGTTAGACATAACTTA
>JAGPCI010000265.1 GCA_018058165.1 Bacteroidia bacterium | reverse complement strand
TTATTGTTGTTTTGATTGTTAATGTTTATTTGTGCGCCACTTTTATTTAGCACTAAAACATCTTCTCCAAAAACTTCATGCATTTTTAAAAAGTACTCTAGCTTAAGGTCGGTGTCTTTTTTCTCCCATTCGCAAATGGTTGTTTGAGAAACTTCAATACTATCGGCAAACTCGGCTTGAGATACTCTTAAAACCTCTCTGAGTTTTCTTAGTTTCACGCTGTCAAGTAACATGTTGGTATCGGGTAATTATTATTATTACAATAATAATAATAAATTTTCCAATAAAAATTATCAAATTAGCAATGGATAATATTGCATATTCAATAGGCCTAGGTAATGTTTTGAAATAACATTGCTGTCAAATTAAGACAACCTTGTAATTTTAAAATTTAAAATCAAAACATTATGAAAACAAAAATTAACAACTTACTTAAAATCGGCTTCTTAGCTGTATTCGTAATACTGTCTCTAACAGTAAGTGCACAATCGTATTACACTCCTGGTCAAGTGTATTCTTATAGAAACAAAATCAATAGTACTCAGACATTAAAAGTTGATGTGGTATTTGATGATGCGGGTAACGCTACTGTTACGAAATCAATTGTTGATGTAATGGACAGTGATAAAAATAATAGTTTTATTCTGGCAAATCCAGATAAAGTTAGTTTTTCAGATGCCTCATGTGTAAATCTGATTGGAGAGTTAAATGAATTCTGGGCGGTAGAACTAGATAATGTAAACGGTACCGCTGTACCTGTGGGAGGCTTGGGCGGATGTCCTAGCTGCCCATGTAAAAAGGGTAAAGGTGCCTGTGCCGTAGCAAAGATTAAAACAAACAATGGATACAATATCTGGTGTGATACAACGCTTGATTGTGATGTTTGTGGCGAGATGACTTTTAATAGACCGTCTGGCGAACAAACAGGTACAGTATTAATTATACAAGCTAAAAGCATTATATTCAACTAACAAATTTAGAACAATGAAATTACAAGGGTGTCTTCTTTTCTTTTTTTATTTTCTTTTACAAAATGTTTATTGTCAAAATTCAGATATCGACATTGTTAGATTAGCGATAAAAAAGACAGAACAAACGAAGGTCTTTAGTTACAAGTTTAAAGTTTATTCCAAATCAATTGGTGTTGTAGAAATGCCTAAACCATGGGAAGGTGAAGCATTTGTAGCACCAGACTCTTTTATTTGCAAATACACGAGTTGGGGTGGTAGAAAATGCAATTATTATAGCATCAGGATTGGTGATAGTTCAGTAAGATATTTTATAAGGCCTGATAACAAACAGTACGATTGGGCAAAAACAAACAACGAGCAGTTTGCTCCATATTCAGGTTTTAATTGCTATTCTAATTTAGCTCAGGTAGAAAAACCGATATATTATATTAAAGAGGCAAAGTTTGTTGCTCAAGCAGATACGTTATTAAATGGAATGAAATGTTCTGTGATAGTTTGTAGAGAAAATACAGGTAATGTTGAAAATTGGACAGAGTCGCGTTTTTATTTAAATAAAGCCGATAGCTTTTTAGTGGGATTCGAGACATTTGATGGGTTTGGTGCTGCTGATACAATATATAGGGGGTACTTTTTCAATGACATAAAAGTAAATAAACGTTTTGATGAAAGAGAGCTTGAAAATAAACTTACAACTTTTAAAGATATTACTTTCGATACGTTGTTAAATCCACCAATGCTTCCCGCAAAAGTTGAAGGGGATAAAATTAAATCTTTTGTTGTTCGTGATTTGTTTAACAACAACATACAAACAGTGCAGACAAAAGGTAAAGTAGTGTTATTAGATTTCTGGTATATGGCATGCTACGGTTGCATACTGTCATACCCTGTTATAAATAGATTGCATGATGAATTTGCTGGAAACAAATCGGTAGAAATTTATTCAGTAAACGTATTTGATTTGGATAAAAATAAACAAACAAAATTGAGAGATTATGTGAAAAAATATGACATGAAGAGCAGTTTAGTGAAGATGAATTATGAGGAGTTGACTAGTTTTAAAACAAATGCATATCCTACTTTTTATGTGATAGTTGATGGCGTGGTGAAAGTGATTAAAACTGGAGCCAATGATGAGCTTTTTAATGAACTAAAAACACTAATTGATGAAGGGTTAAATCAACTAAAATGAAATTACTGTTTTCTGTTTTACTATCATGCATTTTGTTGCTTTTTCTCAATGATAGCCATTTATATACATTATCAATGGGTAACCCTCAAAATTGTGAATTGGCTGCATCTATTTGTGCAATTAATACTGATAAAATCACAGATGAAGCTAGGCAAGTTTATTGTGAGTTAGAAAAGCTAGGAGAGAAAAATTTAAAAATTACAATTCCCAAACAACAATTAAGCGATAAGTTTTATTTTAATTTTTTGGCAACTGGATATATGAAATTTGAGTTCGATTATACCCTTGGTTATCAAATTGTATCAGACTTACACCTATCAAATACTAATATTAAAATTGGCAAGTATATGGTAGTTGAAACTACAAACAGCTATGAATTGGAAGTTAATCTTAAGTAGTTTTTTGCTTTTTTTTAACGTTAATATTTTGGCGCAAAGTATTAATCAAAACAGATACTTTGAGTTTGTTGTAGAGTGCCCAATTTATAAGTGTAATATTTTGGGCAAACAAATTGATACTACTATGTATATAGCACCACCTGAGTCTAAATTTATGGTGGTTGATTTAAAAGGGGATCAATATATAATAAGATTTACTTTATCAAATTCTAATAAAAAAGTTATTGCATCAAACTTTAGTTCATTAAGTTATTATACAATAAGTAAAGCTCAATTAGATTTTAAAGCTAAGCCTTACAAGCAAACCCAAATAGATTTTGTTGTAGGAAGTATTATTACTCCAATAAAGTTGCGATTTAAGCCATTTGATTTTTCAAAGGATTTGGCCATTGGTTCATCTTTTGGAGTTAAGCAAACTATAGATGCCAATAAGCAAGTTTCGTTTCATTATATTATTGGTTTTGGAATTTCAACTGCAACATTAGATAGTGCATCAACGCGAGGTAGAATAAATAAAAATGTTGATTTGTTGGCATTTACGCCTTCCTTAGGTTTTTTATTAGAGGCTGGAAATGCACAAATCGGTATTTTTATGGGATTGGATTATTTATCTAATACTAACAATATAAAGTATGATTGGATTTATCAAGGTCGTCCTTGGTTGTCATTTGGTATTGGATATTCATTACTTTCATTCAATATGAAAAAATAAAGACATTATTACATACATGCAAGCTTTATAGTGTTTGCTTATGCGTATTAAGAGGGATTGAAAAGAGAGCTCCCTCCGCTCCCGCGATTGTATCGCGTGGTAAAAAGTAATACACGGAACTGCCCCGCTCCCGCGCGAATCCCACCCCCGTTCTCCCCGCTACCGCGCGAATCCCTTCGCGTGGTAAAGAGAATTAATCAGGTTTAAATGATATAAAAACTCCACTACAAGCTAGTGGAGTTTTTTAATAATTAGGTTTTGAGAAATAATTTTAATTTAGCCAAAGAGTAAGAAAAAAACAATGTCTAGAAACTATAAATTTCATAATCCTGAAGGTTTATATTTTGTAAGCTTTGCAGTGGTAAACTGGATAGATGTATTTACTCGAAACGAATACAAAAACATAGTACTTGAAACCTTAGACTACAGTATGAAAAATAAGGGAATGAAAGTATATGCATGGTGTATCATGACCAATCATGTTCATTTAATTTTTAGTGTATCAGAACCCAATAAACCCGAATTAGTACTAGGCGATATTAAACGATTTACAAGTAAAAAATTGATAGAGGCAATAAGCACAAACC
>JAGPCI010000264.1 GCA_018058165.1 Bacteroidia bacterium | reverse complement strand
TGTTTAAATTCCTAGAAAAACCAGAGGCTAATTGGGACACACTAAATAATATCCATCAAACCAAATTAGAACTATTCGATACATAGAGGAGGCTTCGCTTTCTAAAATATAAACTCGCTCTCCTAAAATCAACCTTCTTCAAGGATTTAAAATACCTTTTGAATTTTAATCGGACAACAATGTAAAATAATCAGTAATTTCTAAAAAAAGACAACTTCAATTTATTTGAAAGTTGTCTTTTTTTATGCCCTATTTATTCAACTAATACTACTTGGTTTTTATGTTTTTTTTTGTGTAGTAAACCAATGCATACTATTTTTCATATCTTGGTTACTTCTTAAATATATTCAAAATTTTAATTGTGTATCAGCAAGCTTAATAGTAATTTTTCAAAACCTCGTGTAATCGAACAAAATAAACTACTTTCGAGCTTTAATACCACCAACAAATACAAATGACCGGTTTTAAAATTATAACATCAGATAACGAAGAAATTAAATTCGAGTTTTATCTTGAAACAGCACCTATAACATCAAAAGCTTTTTTTGACTTATTACCTTTTACAAGGACATTTCATCACGCAAGAGTTTCTGGACAAGAAATTTGGATAGATAATGTTCCCCAACTTGACATCATTCAAGAAAATGCGTCAGTATTTACCGAGCCAGGAGAAGTTGTTTTTGGCCCGTCAAATCCTGTTAGAACTAAAACTGCTAATTGTTTTGGAATATATTACGGTGACGGTAAAGGCTTGGATGCCTGCAATATTTTTGCAAGGGTAATTGAAAGTGACAGACAAAAATTAATAGCTCTTGGAAATAGTATTTGGAAAAATGGGTCACAAGAGTTAACCGTAGCTAAATTAACTTGATAAAATAACAATCAAAAACACTATTGAAAGATTGAGTTTCGAAATCGCAATCTTATTGCTGCTACTTGTTACCATCAAAAAAATTTACCATAACAATTGAAGAGGTTTAATAAGGCAGATAAATTGGTTAATGAACAGAAAACATTTTTTAAAAACCCTGGCTTTATTGCCATTAACAGCTGCGGCAATGAAACTAAACGAACTAAATAAAATTACCGCACCTTTAATCAGTACACAAAAAATGCCTGTGCTGTTTCTTGGTCACGGTAGCCCTATGAATGCTATTGATGAAAACGAATTTGTTACTGCCTTTAAAAACTTAGGTAAAGATTTGGTGCGACCAAATGCTATACTTTGTATTTCGGCCCATTGGGAAACCAAAGGAACATTTGTTACAGCCATGCAAAACCCAAGAACCATTCACGATTTTGGAGGTTTTCCAAAAGCCTTGTTTGATGTACAATACCCAGCACCTGGTAGTCCTGAACTAGCTCAACAAACAAAAACAATTATTACCAAAACCGAGGTTGGATTAGATGATAAATGGGGATTAGACCATGGCGCTTGGAGTGTAATAAAACACCTGTACCCAAATGCTGATATTCCGGTAATACAAATGAGTATAGATTATACCCAACCTGCATCATACCATTATCAATTGGCAAAGGAAATTAGTAGCCTGAGGCAAAAAGGTGTATTGATAATTGGAAGTGGTAATATGGTTCACAACCTTAGCTTAGTAGCTTGGAATAAACTAAACGAAAACTTTGCCTTTGATTGGGCAACCGAAGCTAACGAAAAAATGAAAAGCTATATATTAAGTGGCAACCATAAAAACCTAATTAATTTTAAAAGTCAAGGAAAAGCATTTGAACTTGCCATCCCTACCCCCGAACATTATTTGCCCTTAATTTATACCTTGGCACTTAAAGATGAAAAAGATGAGGTGCGGTTGTTTAACGACAAAGCTATAGCAGGCTCATTAACCATGACTTCTGTTAAAATTGGATAACAATATTAATCGATAACATGTATTTGGTTTAGCATACAAGCACAAGTGGTTTTGATATTACATTTTTTCTTACATTTGGCAACATGAGCAAATCAAAACAAAGTGAATTATATACCTTAATTACGGTATTCTTTTTTTGGGGATTTATAGCCGCATCAAATGGTATATTTATTCCATTTTGTAAAAACCATTTTAACCTTACTCAATTCCAAAGTCAGTTAATTGATTTAACTTTTTATGGCGGATATTTTATAGGCTCGGTTTTGTTATTTATTTACTCGCACTTTAAGGGCAACGATTTATTAAACCGCATTGGCTATAAAAAAGGCATTATACTTGGGTTGTTTATTTCTACACTTGGAGCATTAGCCATCATTCCAGCGGTAAATGCAGGCTCGTTCGGTTTTATTTTATTATCCTTTTTTATCGTAGCACTGGGCTTTAGTTTACAACAAACATCGGCACAACCTTATGCGGTAAGTTTGGGCACACCACAAACTGGTGCGCATCGCCTAAACCTAGCTGGTGGTATAAACTCTTTAGGCACAACCTTAGGGCCAATTATAGTAAGTTATTTACTATTTGGTAGTTTAGCATCTGGCACTGGCGGAGCCGCATCCATATCATCAATAAACACCTTATACCTAACCGTAGCAGCAATGTTTAGCATGTTAATGGTTTATTTTTATTTTACAGGAGTTGAACATACTCCTGTTGAAGCCACATCAACCAAACAAGATTTTGGCGCACTTAAATACCCACAATTAACCTTAGGCATGTTGGCCATATTTGTATATGTAGGCGTAGAAGTAACCATACAAAGTAACATGGGTGCATTATTAAAACTACCAGAGTTTGGCGGCTACAGCGAATCACAATTGGCTCCTTTTATTTCGTTGTATTGGGGCAGTTTAATGATAGGCCGTTGGGCTGGTGCAGTAAGTGCGTTTAATTTAAGTAAAACCAACAAGAATTTTTTAAGCATAATAGTTCCTTTTCTTGCATTTGTATTGATACTTTTTGTAAACCAACTAAACGGAAACGATATTTCTGATATGTACATTTATGTAATTCCTATTTGTGCCATGATTATTATAAATATGTTATCAAACGAAAAACAATCAAAAGCATTAATATTGTTTAGTGTATTTGGGTTGATAGCCATGTTAATTGGCATATTTAGCACAGGTAAATTTGCGCTTTATGCTTTTATAAGTGGTGGATTAGCTTGCTCTGTTTTATGGCCATGTATTTTTAGTTTGGCAATAGCAGGTTTAGGTAAATACACTGGTCAAGGTTCGGCATTTTTAATAATGATGATTTTTGGTGGAGCAATCATTCCTCCGTTGCAAGGATTCTTGGCAGATATACCTTCTATTGGTATTCATAATAGCTATTGGATTACGGTAATTTGTTTCACTTATTTGGTGTTTTATGGATGGAAAGCACAAAAAATCATACAAAAACAAGGTGTAATTACGGATAGTAACAAACAAATTTCACACTAATTTATCCCGAAAACGTTGGGTTTCTGTATTATTTTACCGTTAAGTGTGCTAGGAATAATTACGTTTTAAATTATTTATAGTACTTTTGCGACCCATTTAAAAGTGCACATGCAGAATATCAGAAACATAGCAATTATTGCCCACGTTGACCATGGAAAAACTACATTGGTTGACAAAATCATCCATCAAACCCAACTATTTCGCGAGAATCAACAAACAGGAGATTTAATTCTTGATAACAACGATATAGAACGTGAACGTGGTATTACCATTTTGGCTAAAAACATTTCGGTAAATTACAAAGGAACTAAAATTAACATTATTGATACTCCTGGTCACGCGGATTTTGGTGGCGAAGTTGAGCGTGTATTAAACATGGCTGATGGCGTATTGCTTTTGGTTGATGCTTTTGAAGGCCCAATGCCACAAACTCGTTTTGTGTTGCAAAAAGCTTTGGCTTTAGGTAAAAAAC
>JAGPCI010000263.1 GCA_018058165.1 Bacteroidia bacterium | reverse complement strand
CTCCTATGTTATTTGTTTCTCCTTCTGCTACTTTTCGTAAAATTCTGCGCATAATTTTACCACTGCGGGTTTTAGGTAAACCAGTAACAAATTGAATTTTATCTGGCTTAGCAATTGGGCCAATAATACGCGAAACTGTTTGTATAATATTTTGTTGAGTTTGTGCTGCATCATGGTGATGTGAAACTTCGCAAACTACATAAGCATAAATTCCTTGTCCTTTTACATCATGCGGATAACCTACCACAGCGCTTTCTATTACTCCACTATACATGTTTATTGCATTTTCCACTTCGGCAGTTCCAATTCTGTGTCCACTTACATTTAACACATCATCAACCCTACCTGTAATGCGGTAGTTTCCATCTTCATCACGCAAACACCCATCACCTGTAAAATACATATTTGGGTAGGCCGTAAAATATGTGGTTCTGCATCTTTCATGGTCGCCATAGGTAGTTCTAATAATTCCAGGCCATGGTTGTTTTATACATAAGTTTCCACTTACATTATTCCCTAAAAGTTCATTCCCATTTTCATCAACCAAAATTGGTAAAACACCTGGCAAAGGCAAGGTAGCATGTGCTGGTTTATGCGGTGTTACTCCTGCTAAGCTCGAAATCATAATACCTCCATTTTCTGTTTGCCACCAAGTATCTACAATTGGACAACGCTCTTTACCAATATTTTTAAAATACCATTGCCAAGCTTCTTCATTTATGGGTTCACCAACCGAACCTAATACTTTAAGCGTACTTAAATCTTTGGTATTAACATATTCTAATCCATAACCCATTAAACTTCTAATGGCAGTTGGTGCAGTGTATAAAATATTAACTTTATGTTTTGCTACCACATCCCAAAAACGGCCTGCATCTGGCCAAGTTGGTATGCCTTCAAAAATAACTGAAGTAGCCCCTGCACTTAATGGACCATAAACGATGTAACTGTGGCCAGTAATCCAACCAATATCGGCTGTACAAAAATGCACTTGACCTTGTTGGTATTGAAACACATTTACAAAAGTATAATTTGTCCAAACCATATAACCAGCTACCGTATGCACAACACCTTTAGGCTTACCTGTAGAACCTGAGGTGTACAAAATAAATAAAGGATCTTCGGCATCCAAAGGCACAGCAGGAAACGAAACTTTACCATCCTTTTCTACTTGGTGTTCGGCATATTCCATTTCATCTTCCCACCACACATCACGTCCTTTTATCATAGAAACAGGTGTGCGAGTTCTGGTATAAACAATTACTTTTTTTACCGTTTTATTTCCAATCAAAGCATCATCAATAACACTTTTAAGCGGAATATCTTTATTGCCCCTAAATGCACCATCGCAAGTAATAATAAAAGTAGCTTGCGCATCATCTAACCTATCGGCAATTGCTTGTGCAGAAAACCCGCCAAAAATTACACTATGCACTGCACCTATTCTGGCACAACCTAAAACTGCATAAGCCAACTCTGGCACCATACCCATATAAATACAAACCCTATCGCCTTTTTTAACACCTAAATTGGTTAACATTTGTGCTACTTGGCAAACACGTTTATGCAAGCGATTGTAGGTAACTGTTCGGGTTCTATCTTCAGGATTATTAGGCTCCCAAATAAAAGCGGCCTCTTCGCCACGTTCGGCCAAATGCCTATCAATACAGTTTTCGGTAATGTTTAATTTACCGCCTTTAAACCATTCAATTTTAGGTTCAATAAAATTCCATTCAAGCACCTTATCCCACTTTTTTTGCCAAGTAAAATTTTCTGCAATTTCACCCCAAAACTGTTCAGGGTTTTCAATACTTTTTTTATAGGCTTGATGATATTGTTGGATGGTTTTTATTTGATATGGATACGACATAATAATTAAATTGATTTTAATTACGAATGTAGGGTTACTTAATGGCAATTGAAATAAGTTTATTGGTTAATTTTAACAGTTACAAAAGTTGGGTTTGATATAGATTTAGGTATAAAAACAAGCTCCCTTTGGGTTAGCATCCAAAGTGTAAAAACGTGCTTGATGTGTCATAATATTTGTATTTCTTAACGAAACAACATTGAGGTACAATACAATGTAACCCTTTTAGACATAAGTATGCCTATTATGAATGGATGGCAATTTCTTGAAGAGTTTGCTTTACTTAATCCTACAATTGGAAAAAAAATAACCATTTACACTTGTTCTTCTTCAATTTTACCTGATGATATTATAAAAGCTAATTCAATAAATGAAGTTACTGATTTTATTATAAAACCAATCAGTATGCAAAAATTAGTTGAGTTGCTAAAAAGCCTTTAATAACATAAAAACCTAAAGTATTCTAACATCGCTTTTGTTTTATTATTTTTTTGCGGCATTTTTACTGTGTGGTTTGGGATTGATTAAAGGTGTAATATTATGAAAAAAAATACTAAATACGATTATCTTAAAATAACAATTACTATCGTTACATTAGGACTATTATGCTTTAGTGGAATAGGGCGTGACGACATTCCAATGAAACGTTATTCAGAGTTTGCCAAAGATAGTGTTTTTGATTGTATTGGTGAGGTATTTGACTCGAAAGGTAGATACATTCTATCTTGTGTGCTAATTGATAATCGATTTTTATTGTCATCAGCCCATGGTTTTTTCAAAGATAGTAATACAGATGTAATAGACACAATAACTGTGCTTAACAAAAGATATCCTATTAAAAGACCCGAATCAACTAGATTGCTTGACAAATCAGAGTTTTACTTTAAGTTTAAAAATAAAAAATTTAAAGCAAAGAATATAAAAATCCATCCAGGATATAAGGATGGATTCCATTCTGATGGGTTTAACGACATTGTAGTTATTGAACTCAATGAATCAATATCTTTTATCAATCCAGCAAAACTATATACTGATACATTAGAAAAAGGAGCAAGAGGAATAATATGTGGATTTGGATCCAACTCGAAAGCAATTGGCAGAAATAGTTTGTTTTTTAGTAAAAGAAAAAAAATGGCTGGTGAAAATATTATTGATTCTTTTGGTGGTAATTTATTAAATAATTCATGGGGCGTTTTATATGCAGATATGGATAATCCCAAAACCACTGAATGCAATCGAATGGGAGACCATTCTCCACTTCCATTAGAGTGGCATGGAGATGCAGGTGATTGTGGTGGAGGGTTATTTATTCTTCAAAATAAAGAATGGCGTTTAGCGGGCATTAGCTTTGCTCCTAGTTATTATGCAGACTGGGAAATATATGGTCGAAAATATGGTACCTATGGTTTTATAGATGGTTGGACAAGGATTTCACCACTAGTAATATGGATAAAAAGTATTGTACAAAATTGAAATAAAAATATCAATAAATATTCAGCAACCACAATCCCCACAAAAAAAGCCCGGCAGTTGTAATAACTACCGAGCCTTTAAACCTAACCCTATGAAACGAGTATCTTTATTTAATTTTAACTGTGTTTTTGGTTTCTTTTGCTTCGGTTTTAGGTAATATAACCGACAACATACCATCGTTAAACTCGGCCTCAATTGCCGCTTTGTCTATGTTTTCTGGCAATGTAAAAGTGCGTGAAAACTTGCCGTAATAATTTTCCACCATGTGGTGCTTTTCACCTTCTTTGGTTTCGGTTAACTTGCGCTCGCCACTTATGGTAACTTTGTCGCCATCAACTTCAATGTTAATCTCGTCTTTTTTAAGGCCTGGTAAAGCCAAATTAATTTCAAAACTATTGGCTTTTTCTAATACATCAACCCTTGGTGTAAAAAATACATTTCGTTCAAATTTTGCAGCTGTTTCGTTAAACATGCTGTCAATTAAACTCATCATGTTTGATGGTACTAAAGCATCTCTTAAAAAGTGTT
>JAGPCI010000038.1 GCA_018058165.1 Bacteroidia bacterium | reverse complement strand
CTCTAATGCTTGTATACAGCCCAAAGCCAACATCATGGCTCTAGCAGAATTACACACATCGGCACCTAAGCTTATTGCTTTAAGTAAATCAAAACCATCAATTATTTTACCCGAAGTAATTATTTTTATGTCCTTTTTTAGGCCGTGTTTTTTTAAAGTTTCTACCACAAACATCAATGCATTTTCCCAAGGCATTCCAACATGATCTGAGAATGTAATAGGTGCAGCGCCAGTTCCTCCTTCTGCCCCATCCACTGTTATAAAATCGGGCTTAATACCTGTTTCGATAATCGCTAAACAAATTTTTTCAAACTCGGCAGGGTAACCAATACAAAGTTTAAATCCTACTGGTTTTCCACCAGCCAAATCGCGTAATCGTGCTATAAATTTTACTAAGCCTAAGTAGCTATCAAAAGCCGAATGGCCTGGAGGTGAAGCAATGGTAGTGTGTGGTTTTACTCCTCGTATGCGGGCAATTTCTTCGTTATTTTTTGATGCAGGCAAAATTCCACCATGCCCAGGTTTTGCGCCTTGTGAAAGTTTTACTTCAATCATTTTTACTTGAGGAATTGAAGCACTTTCAACAAACTTTTGTTCGCTAAAGTAACCGTGTTCGTCTCTACAACCAAAATAACCTGTACCAATTTGGTAACATATATCTCCACCCAATTTATGAAAATCGGAGATACTTCCCTCCCCTGTATTGTGATAAAAACCGCCTGCTTTAGCTCCTAAGTTTAATGCCGAAATTGCATTTTTACTTAACGAGCCATAACTCATTGCCGAAACGTTAAGCAAACTAGCCGCATATGGTTGTTTACAATCTGGGCCACCAATAATTACACGAGGTGCAGTTTCTTGCACTTCGCTAGGAAACATAGAGTGACGTACCCATTCTATATTATCATTTTGCAAATCTAATTCGGTACCAAACGGATGATTGTCGTTTTCTTTTTTGGCGCGAGAATAAATATAAGTGCGTTGATTGCGGTTTAATGGTTTTCCATCCACATCACTCTCTACAAAATATTGTCTTATTTCGGGGCCTATACTTTCTAATATGTATCGCAAATGACCAATTATAGGAAAGTTACGCAAGATGGTGTGGTGTGGTTGGAAATAATCATACAAGGCTAAAATTGCCACCAAACCAACAACAACAACTAAAGTGTATTGAGGAAAATATAGTATCAAGCAAAAAAATGCAACAAATACAAGAATGATGTTTAAAAATCTGATGACATTTTTCATTGAAACTTGGGATTATATTTTTAGTAATTTAGAAACACATTTCGATTGGTGAATATATATACACTTTACTGAAATTGCCACTTAAAATGGTAATTGATTGGTAAAACTAATAATTAACTGTATATCCGTCAGCTTACCAGTAATTTTTATAACTAAGGAGTATTCTACCACTTATAAATATTTTCTGTTATCTGTGCTAAGGCTTGATAAGAATGATATTGTTCCATGTTAAAAATCATTTAAAAGAAAAAACTATCTCCTTTTGGGTTGCCACCCATTCCGAAGCTTCGGAACTGCGTCACTTTTAACTCCTAGTTGTTTATTGCTTTTTTTACCTCGTTGATTGCTGGCGCAGTTTTCATGATAAAAAAGTAACCAAAAAATCAATCCCGAAGCTTCGGGATTACGACAATTTTACTACAATCTACTGAGCATGTTTTTTGCCGCGCAATCCAAGCCACTGCGTTTCAGGATTGCTTACAATGGCCACTCCACAAACATACTCATTGATTGTTTAGTAAAATTCTCAGAGGCCGATAGAGTCCTTCAAGCTTTGGTTTACAATAAAAGCAAAACGACTCTAAAAACACCCGCACTTATTAGAAACTGGTATGCTTGCGGATATCCACAATAATTACCTCATATTATCAAAACCAAGAACTTTAATTAAATGCGTTTTGTGTTGTAAGTTTTTATACGCATATTACCATTAAAGTTGTGGCACTTTGTTACAACAACAAACTTATAACAACAAACCTAATATATGGAAAGATATAACATTCAATTTATTCAAAGTGCAATAGTAATAATTGGATATTTGATTACTTACTTTATTACAAAAAACTACATCAATAACACTCTAAAAAATGCGCAATTACAAAGGGCAAGGCGAAAGGTAATTATTAAAGTAATTCAGTTTTTTACCACCTTAACTTTAGTAGTTTTACTTGGTGCAATATGGGGATTAAAACAAAGCGAAATTGCGGTGTTTGTAAGTACAATTTTAACCGCTTTAGGCATTGCATTTTTTGCGCAATGGTCGTTACTATCAAATATTACTTCTAGTATTATTATCTTTTTAAATCACCCTCTTCGAATTGGAGATTATATAAAAATAATTGACAAAGACGCGCCAATTGAAGGAGAAATTGCAGATTTAACTTACTTTTTTGTACATATTAAAACCAATGATGGAGAAACCATAACCATCCCCAATACTATGTTTTTACAAAAAACAATTATGATTATTAATAAGCAAAGTTAAAGTGATTTTTTTCTCTTCTATTTATGTATAAACAACATGCAAATTATCAATCAAAACCAACAACAAATAAATAAATGGAGTGGCGGCACTACAACTCAATTGTTTATTTACCCAACTCAATCTTCATATTTAAACCGTGATTTTTTGTTTAGAATTAGCACCGCAACTGTTGATGAAGACGTATCTGAGTTTACGCAATTATTAGGCTATAACAGGTTATTAATGTTGATTGATGGCGAATTAAAAATAACCCATCAGGTAGACAATTTCAATACAAACAACGCAGATTTAAAACCTTATAAAACCCACCATTTTAATGGCGCTTGGCCAACAACTGCAATTGGCAGAGTGGTTGATTTTAACGTAATTTTTAAACCACAAATTACTGTAAAAATGGAGCACTTGGTTTTAGCAGCAAATCAATCTACCACAATAAATAACAATACCGATTTTATGTTTGTTTACGTAACTCTGGGTGATACTTCTATTAATAACAATAAATCAACCTTAAACAAAGGCGATTTTGCAATTATAAACCCAAATACACCTGTACAATTAAATACTTTAAATGGCTGTACTTTTATAATTACCTACATTAATCTTTTGGCCTTGTAAAAAGTACTTTTTTACGAATAGAATAATTTACGTATTGCAATAAATACAAAAACCATAACGGTATAACCTAAAAAGAAAACTAGGATAACGGATTTTAAACCCAATACAAGCATGGTTGCCATAATTAGCAACTGAAACCCTAGTCCAAGTGAAGAAACGCAAGTCATTAACCAATTTGGCAACGATGCACCATTGTTTGCCTTTTTATCTAACAAATAAATGGCCTTATCAAACATAGCATAAAACAGCTTGTACAAAGCAAAAAGCAAATCTACATGCTTTTGTTTTTCGCCAGCAAAGGCTATTGGTGTTTTATTTTCGAACACACGGCTGGTGGTATCACCCTCAAATTTGTTTCTTAAAATAACATAGTAATAATTGTACAATGTACCTTGCAATTGTAGGCCAATAAGCGCCAACAAACAAATAAAAATACTGGTGTTAGTTACTTACCAAATAGCCATAAAAAACAACGTGTTTAAAACAATATCGGCAACCGAATCTAAATATCTGCCGGTGTATGATGGGGTTTGTTTTACACGTGCCAATTCACCGTCTGCTGCATCTAAAATAGATTTTAAAATTAAGAAAAAAGCTGCTAACCAATAATATTCTTGAATGATACAGTATATAGCAAAAAGGCCGGCTATTTTAAAACCAATGGTAACATGTATAGGAGTAAATGAAGTGTTTTTTAATGCATTTGCGATAAGTTTTGCTATTGGTCGTCCATAGTCTGAAAGATCAATAAACTTATGTGCTTTGGATAACTTGGTCATTAAGTTTCATCAAAAATATTAAAGCGGAATATACCATAAAGTGCAGCAAGGTATAATTAAAACAGCGCTTAACTTGTGTTACTTGATAATATTACACTTTTGATGCAGCAATTACACATAACAAAGGTGTACATTCATTTTAAGCATAAGCATTTAAAAGATTTCATCTAGAATAGTGGAAATTTTTAAAGGCAAAAAAACAAACCTCAAAACAAAAAAAATGGGTTGAAAGCATTCGCCATCAACCCATTATTTTGTATTAAATTATTTGCTGTTATTTAAGGTCTAACATCACTTCAAGTGTTTCGTCCATTATTAAATCGGGGGCAGTTACTTTACGTAATTTACGTTCTTCTTCACGGGCTTTTTTATCTGCTTCTATTTTATCGTTTTGCAACTTGTAGGTTGCCATGTTTAATGTTTGATAAACTTTTGCATTATGCTCTTTAAAAAATGCGATATCGTGTGCTAAATATCCGTATTCTTTATTATTGCTCATACGCAAATTATGTTGCTGAATAGCATTACCTAATTTTGGCGTTACAATATTTACAGCATCAAATTTTGTTGGTGCAATTTGATCCCAAGGCAATGCGTATTTACTGGCATCTTCGCCAAATTGTTTATTGGCATACACACTAGGAAACTCAATATCTGGAATTACCCCACGGTGTTGGGTTGAACTACCCGTAACTCGGTAAAATTTAGCTATAGTTAGTTTTACTTCACCCAATGGTTTTTGGTCTGGAATAAACTCGTTTAACGAAACCATATTTTGCACCGTTCCTTTACCAAAAGTTTTTTCGCCTAATACAATTCCTCTTCCATAATCTTGTATGGCTGCTGCAAAAATCTCAGAGGCTGATGCACTAAACCTATTAACCAATACGGCCACCGGACCATCGTAAAACTCTTCGGGGTTGCGGTCTACTTCGTCTTTTAAACCTCCTGCCCCATCTTTAACTTGTACCACAGGGCCAGTTTTAATAAACAAACCAGTTAGTTCTACAGCTTCTTGTAACGAGCCTCCACCGTTGTTTCTTAAGTCTATAATTAATCCATCAACTTTTTGTTTTTTAAGCTCGGCAATTAATTTTTTTACATCACGCGTGGTGCTTTTATAATTAGGGTCGCCTTTGCGTGCTGCTGCAAAATCAATATAAAAAGCCGGTAAACTAATTACACCGTATTTATATTTTTTACCATTACGTGTTACCAGTTTTATGCTACTTTTTGCCGATTGATCTTCTAATACAATTTTATCGCGTTTAATTTCTATTATTTTGGTTTTGTTACCGGGTTCTGATGCAGGAATAATTTCTAACCTAACTATTGTTCCTTTTTTACCCCTGATTAAACTTACCACATCATCTAATCGCCAATCTACCACATTTACAATATCGCTATCGCCTTGCGCTACCCCAACAATACGATCGCCTGCATGAATTTTTTTACTTTTATCTGCCGGACCACCTTTTACTACTTCGCGAATTTTAGTGTACTCGCTTTCGGTTTGTAATGTTGCACCAATTCCTTCAAGCGATAAACTCATTTGTGTATTAAAATCGGCACTGGCCCGTGGCGAATAATAATTGGTATGCGGATCTGCTAATCCAGTAAAGGCATTAACGTAAACCTGAAACACGTCTTCGCTTTTAGTTTTTGAAGCAAGTTTTAACAAGTTATCATACCTTTTGCGAATGGTTTCGCTGTATGTTTTAAAATCTTTGCCTTGCGATTTTAAACTTAAACACTCGTACTTTAACTTTTTTTGCCAAAGGTTATTTAACTCCTCAATGGTATTGGTATAACTCGCATTTTCCCTATCAGTCATAAAAGAATCTACGGTACTATAATCAAAATTTGCAGAGTCGGTTAATAAAAACAAAGCATAATTAATGCGCTCTTGCAAACGTTGTTGGTACTTATTAAAAACTTCAAATCCTGGTTTTACATCACCACTAAAAATTGTTTCATCAAGTATGTATCGGTACTTTTCAAACTCGGCTACATCGCTTTGTAAAAAATATACTTTTGAGGGATCGAGGTCGGCTAAATAATTATCTAATGCATTTGACGAAAACTGATCGTTTATTTGAGGTTTTTGGTAATGATAACTAGCTACCAATTGCAAGGCTGTTGTAAATACCATTTGGTGCAATGGCTCAGGCGTTAGTGTTTTAAACTTTACTTGAGTAGTATCACTTGCACATGCCGAGTTTAGAAAAATTGCGCCTATTAAGGCTATGCTTATCTGTTTAATTTTCATTTTACTTTTAATAGCTCTATTCTTTATTACTTGGTAATAATATTACATTTTTTGGTTTTTTAAATAAACAAGGATTGATTTTTACGTAATCGGGAATAATTATAGGTAAAAAAGGTAAATTTTAGGGGTGAAATTTTTATGCTGATTTTTTATGCTGATTTTTTTATTTAGAGCATAAAATTTAACGTTGGATAAACCTAATTTGATATAGAGAAGTTATACCATTTTAATAAAAAGACACCACGCTACTGAGTTTGTAATTATTGGATTGCATTTTTTTTATGATAATACCGAAAACACAATCAATATAGTCCAATTTCGGCTCCAACATCATTGAACTATTTACATGTAGCACGAGCTTTACCTTGTAAAATTATTTTTTTAATTGGGACTAAAAATTACAACTGGTATAATTTCACCCCCTTCAGGGTTTTATTATTTTGTGTTTATTGAGTTATAATAATTTCATCCCTTCGTGATTTCACCTTCGGTTTAATAGCATGGTAATTGGATTATTAGAACCCAGCGGGTACAAATGTTTACAAAAAAACAACAGATATTGACCCCAGCGGGGTCGTATAACATACAGCAACCTTGTTTTGCCTGAACCTTGAATTAATAAGGGTTTATCAGTTCGTTACAATAAATTTATAGATTATCTCATGAACCCAGCGGGTTCACATATATATACAAACAGCCAATAATACATACATTCGACCCCAGCGGGGTCGTACCTATCTATCCTAAATTTTCAAAGCCATCTCAATCATTTCTAGATTTCTATTTGCAACACACAAAACCTTACCACTCATTAGCGTTTCATCCCTTTACACATAATCAAAGTTTGCCGTAAAGTGCCTTAGTTGCGCAGGTTGCCAAGTAATTTTCATACCTTTTAAATCTAGTTTACGAGCATTAATATCTGTTAGCGATTCTATAACATAATCGATATGGCTTTGTGTGTATACCCTACGCGGAATAGCTAACCTCACCAAATCCATTGCCGAAGCTTTTTCTGTTCCATCGGGTTGCAAACCAAACATCACCGTACCAATTTCGCAAGCCCTAATTCCACCATCTAAATACATCTCAACTGCCAAACTTTGACCAGGATATTGAAGTGGATTTATATGTGGCAACATGGCTCGTGCATCAATATAAATAGCATGGCCACCTGCTGGGCGTACAATTGGAATACCAGCTTTTAATAAATTATTGCCCAAATATTGTGTACTTGTAATGCGGTAATGTAAATAATCTTCATCAACCACTTCTTCTAATCCTACTGCAATTGCCTCTAAATCTCTGCCTGCCAAGCCTCCATAGGTAGGAAAACCTTCGGTTAAAATTAACAAATTACGCGCTTGTTGAGCCCAATCATCATTGTTTAGTGCTAACCATCCACCAATGTTTACCAAAGCATCTTTTTTTGCACTCATGGTACATCCATCTGCATAAGAGAAAATTTCTTTTACAATATTTTCTACTGTAACATTCTCATAGCCTTTTTCACGCGTTTTTATAAAGTATGCATTTTCGGCAAACCTACATGCATCAATAAAAAGTGGAATATTATACTTATCGCAAATGGCTCTTGTTCCTTTAATATTTTCCATCGACACGGGTTGTCCACCACCAGAATTATTGGTGATGGTAAGCATCACTACAGGAATATTTTCAACTCCCTTTTCTGTAATAAATTGCTCTAACTTATTTAAATCCATATTGCCCTTAAATGGATGTTCGAGTGCCGGATTTTTACCTTCTTCAATCACCAAATCAACACCAACTGCACCTGTAAATTCTATATTGGCTCGGGTGGTATCAAAATGCGTATTGTTAGGAATGTATTTTCCTTTACCACCAATTATCGAAAACAAAATCTTTTCTGCTGCCCTACCTTGATGAGTAGGAATAATATGGTTAAAAGGCATTAAATGATGAACTGCATTTTTAAATCGATAATAAGAAGGACTGCCTGCATAAGATTCATCGCCTTGCATTATTGCCGCCCACTGTTTGGCACTCATGCTACTTGTGCCCGAGTCGGTTAGTAAATCAATAATTACATGCTCAGAGTCGAGTTTAAACAAGTTATAATTTGCCGCTTTAATAAAACTTTCGCGCTGGCTGCGGTTGGTCATTTTAATTGGCTCTACCGACTTAATTTTAAATGGTTCAATAATAGTTCTCATGCTGTTAATTTTTCAGCCGCAACATCATCATCCCCGCTTAAAATAAATATGATTTGGCACATATACAGCACATGATTTAAGTTATTTAAAATAATTTGATACATTATTCATAAACTCGCATAACTAATTTTTAAAATTATGATTACAATAACCAAACGCAGATTTTTACCAGATAAAATTAAAATAACTTCATGGGAAGTTTTAGCACCATATTACAATCAATTAGTTGACAGAGAAATTAACTCGAAACATGAGTTAGAAGAATGGCTAAAAGACCGCAGCGAACTTGAGGCTTTTGTTAGCGAAGACCTTGCTTGGCGTTATGTTAAAATGACTTGTAATACTGAAGACAAAGAACTTGAAAAAGCTTATTTGTTTTTTGTTACAGAAATTGAACCTCAAATTTCGCCAATAAACGATATGCTAAATCGTAAAATGGTAGCTAATAAATTTGTTAAAGAGTTAGATTCCGAAAAGTACTTTATTTATATACGTGGTATTGAAAAAGAGATAGAAATTTTTAGGGATGAAAACGTGCCTTTAATGGCAGAAATTGCAACTGAAAGTCAGAAGTATGGTAGTATTGTAGGTAGCCTAACTGTGATGATAGATGGCAAGGAACTTACCTTACAACAGGCTGCAAATTTTATTAAAAACCCTAATCGAGAAAAACGTGAAGAAGCATTTAAAAAAATAAACGAAAAACGACTAGCCCACGCAAGAGAGCTTGACGAGTTGTTTAATAAATTGGTGAGTTTGCGCCACCAAGTTGCTATTAATGCTGGCTTTGAAAACTTTAGAGATTACATGTTTGCGGCAATGGGTAGGTTTGATTACACCCCACAAGATTGTTTTAATTTTCATACTGCAATACAACAAGAAGTGGTGCCTTTGGTAAAAGATTTTAACCTAAAACGCGAGAAAGAATTAGGGTACAAACTTCGCCCCTGGGATTTAGAGGTTGATACAAAAAACAGGGAAGCATTAGAGCCATTTACAAGTGGTGCCGATTTATTAGACAAAACAGTAAAATGTTTCCGTAAGGTTGATGATTATTTTGCATGGTGCATAGAAACTATGGATAACATGAACCGTTTGGATTTAGAAAGCAGAAAAGGTAAAGCACCGGGTGGTTACAATTATCCAATGGCAGAAACCAGTGTGCCTTTTATATTTATGAATGCAGCATCATCAACCAGAGATGTAGAAACAATGGTACACGAAGGTGGACATGCAGTACACTCATTTTTAAGTAAAGACCTAGAATTGGCTGCTTTTAAAAACTGCCCAAGCGAAGTGGCTGAATTGGCTAGTATGAGCATGGAATTAATTAGTTATGATGGGCAAGATGAATTTTATACAACACCTGAAGAACTTAACCGTGCTAAAGAAGAACATTTAGAAGGTATTATTAAAATATTACCATGGATTGCCACAATCGATAAGTTTCAGCATTGGATTTATAGCAACCCAAAACATACAGTAGAGGAGCGCACAGCTTATTGGCTTGAGTTAAGCAAAGAGTTTGGAACTGGAATGGTAGATTGGAGTGGTTTTGAAAACGTACAGGCATACGCTTGGCAAAAACAATTACACCTTTACGAAGTGCCCTTTTATTATATAGAATATGGCATGGCACAGCTTGGCGCGTTGGGTGTTTGGCGCAATTTTTTAAATGATAAAACAAAAGCTGTAGCGCAATATAAAGCAGCATTAACATTGGGTTACACAAAGCCTATTGGCGAGATTTATAATGCAGCTGGGGTTGAGTTTAATTTTAGTGCAGATTACATTAAATCGTTGATGGTATTTGTTAAACAAGAGTTGGCAAAATTATAAAACTATACCACAAGCTATGCTACAATTAGGTATAGCTTGTGGTTTATTACTTTTAATAAAAAAATGAAAATACTTTGTGTAGGAAGAAACTACAGCGAACATGCAAAAGAGTTGGGTAATGCAGTACCCGAAAACCCTGTAATATTTAGCAAGCCCGATACTGCATTATTAAAAAATGGGGAGCCGTTTTATCACCCTGATTTTAGCAACGACATTCACCACGAAATAGAATTGGTAATTAAGATTAGCAAAATGGGCAAAAAAATTGACCCGAAATTTGCTAAAAATTATTACAACGAAATTGCTTTAGGAATTGATTTTACCGCTCGCGATTTACAAGCCAAACTAAAAGAAAAAGGCTTGCCTTGGGAGTTGGCTAAAGCTTTTGATGGCTCGGCTGTTATTGGCGATTTTACTGCAATTGAAGGCAAAGATTTATCAAACCTAAAATTTAGTTTAATTAAAAATGGCGAAATGGTGCAACAAGGCAATAGCGCACAAATGATTTTTAGTTTTGATGAAATAGTAAGTTTTGTTTCGCAGTATTTTACTTTAAAAGTAGGCGATTTAATTTACACAGGCACGCCTGCTGGTGTAAGTAAAATAAACATTGGCGATAAGTTACAAGGTTTTATTGAGGGCCAATCGGCATTAACATGCGAGGTTAAATAACTAAGCACATTTAGTAGGGAGTGTAACAAAAAAGGTAGTTCCTTTTCCAAGTTCACTCTCTACCCTTATGGTTCCATTATTACGCGTTACAAATTCTTTGCACAACAACAAACCTAGGCCAGTTCCCTTTTCGCCATTTGTGCCATAACCAACTTTCACTTTTTCACTAAATAATGAAGCTAATGTTTCTGGTTTCATTCCTACTCCAAAATCAGTAACCGAAAATACAACCTCATCATTACCTTTTGCTGCATCAACTACTATTTTAGAGTTGGCATTCGAATATTTTATTGCGTTTGATATTAGGTTTCTTAATATTATATCTAGATGGTCTTTATCGGCACATAACATAATATTGTTTGCAACTGTGGTTGTTAATAATACACTTTTTTGACTAGCAAACTCGGTTAATAAAGCTATGTTTTTAGTAACCGAAAGCGATAACGGAATTTCTTCAACTACTGGGTTCGAATAACCTTGCATGTGAGTTCTCGACCAGTTTAATAAGTTATCTAACAACAACGATAATGATTTAAGTTGTTGTGTTAAATTCCCTTTTAAAGAGTTAAAATCCTCGGTAGTAATTAGTTTTTGATTCATTAAATCCATTACCCCCACTAAAGCAGAAACCGGACTTCTTAAATCGTGAGACAAAACAGAAAATGTTTTATCTTTTAACGTATTTAATTCTTGAAGCTTTACAGATTGTACTTCAATTTCTTGTTTTTGCAATAAGGTTTTTTCTTTTAATCGTTTTTCTTTATTTCTAATTCCGTTTATATAAAACAATGCAATAACCATTACCAATGCTAATGCAATTAAAAACGTTACAACAGTGGTTTGTTGTTGGTTAATTCCAGCTTGTATAAATTTGTCTTTTTCTAATAATTCTATTTCTTTTTGTTTCTTATCTAGTGCATAAGAGTATTCAACTTCATGTATTTTCTTAATTGATTCATCATTAAAAAGACTGTCTCTTAAAGTAATTGATTCACGAAGGTATTTATTGGCTTTGTTAAAATCCTCTTGTAACTCATAGGCCTCGGCTAATGCCTTAGCAACGTCATATATACGTGTTGTTTTTCCCAACACTTTTGCTTCATTATATCCAATTGTTAAATTAGTTAAAGCTAGGTTAATCTTATTTTGTTTTAAATAAGCTCTGCCTAAACCTAAATAGCACACCACCATACCTTCAATATCATTACCTTTTATTGAAAACGCCAATGCTTTTTCATAATTTTCAATGGCATTATCATACAATCCTAATTTAACAGAAGCTACACCAATATTTGTTCGTGCTACCGCTTCGGCACTTTTCGATTTCATTTCTGAGGCAACTTCTAAAGCTCGCTCGTAAAACACCAATGCCGATTTATAATTTTTTTGCTCAATTTGTATTCCTCCTGAGGTAATATTACATTGAAAAATTCCATTTTTATTACCTAAAACTTTAAACCAATTAAACGCAATTTCATTGTATTTATCAGCCAAACTATACTTTGCTAACAAAAAATAAATAGTACCTATATTGGTGTAACTATTAGCAATAGCAGATGTGTCAGGTAACTTTTCGCGAATATTTAATCCTTTAAACAAATACTCTAGGGCAGTAGCGTATTTACCTAAATCGCAATAAGTGTTACCAATGTTATTATAACTGCCTGCCATGCCTACGCTATCATTTATAGCAGTTCGTTTTTTCAAACTCAATTCATAATACATCAAGGCTCCTTTGTAATCTCCTTGATTATGAAAAATCATTGCAATATTATTAAGCAAAGCGGCTTCCTTTTTTATATCACCAAGTTCTCTGTACAAAGCAAGCGCTTCTCTGCATTTAACTAAAGCCTGATCGCTAAAAGAATAAATATAAGAACCTATTGCCCAAAAATTTAAAGCATCGGCAATACCCATTTTATAATTTAGTTTTTTAGCTAATGTATAAGCTTCTTTACTAAGTATAACTGTACTATCTGGTCTAATTTGATGATAACTATTTGCTAATTTATTAAGCAAATAAACCCTTGTTGTATCTTGATTTTTATGGGCACTTAATTCACGACTAATTTTCTCCACCTCATTTTGTTGAGCGAATGCTTGAAAAGACGAAATAAACAAACTAAATAAGACATATAGAAAAACTTTAATACGATTAAACATATTAATTATAGAATAAAGGGTAAAAATTGAAATCCACAAAAACACAAATTAATAGTACACAAAAGCATATTTATTAGCATATTTGAAGAGAAAACAATTATACAACTTTGATTAAAATTTACAAGCAATTATTTCTATTAACCTTAACATTTTTGTTAGCAACATTAAATGTTTGTGCGCAATATTACCCAGCTACATACTTTATTTCGCCAATGGATACTCCCTTATATTTAAGTGCTCCATTTGGCTCGTTAAGAGACAACCATTTTCATAGTGGTATGGATATTAGAACTTACGAAAAAGAAGGCTTACCAATATATGCCGTTGCAGATGGTTATGTTTCGCGTATAAAAGTATCTGCTTATGGTTATGGAAAGGCAATCTATATCGACCACCCTAACGGTTACACCAGTGTTTATGGACACTTGCAAAAATACAACGGAGACATTGCCCAATATGTAAAAACAGTGCACTACACCGAAAAAAGTTTTGAAATTGACCATTTTCCA
>JAGPCI010000037.1 GCA_018058165.1 Bacteroidia bacterium | reverse complement strand
AATTAGAAGTAATGCGCCCAACAACAATTACCCCAATGGAACGTAAAGCATGGATAGACTTTAACTTAGATGCCGACTTTATAGACCAAGGTGAACAAATAATGAATGAGAACAATGGGTTGAATAGTGTAGGAGTTGCAAACTTTATGATACCAAACGATATAGCCCCAGGTAGGGTAACCCGTTTACGTATAGGAACAAGTGAAGGCGGCACAACCTTAACACCCGATAAAGCCCGTGCAGGTTGTTTTGAAGATTATGCAATAGAAGTAGGCTTAGACTTAGTAGCCCCAGATATAAGTATAAAAGGAGATGCAGTTTACCGCGTACAACGAGGCCAAATTTATGTTGACCCAGGAGTTGTGGCAATAGATAACCGAGAAGGAGATATCAGCTCTCGTTATGAAACAACCAACAATATCAATATGAGTTCAGTTGGTGTATACAAAGCCCGTTATTGGGTAAAAGATTTGTATGGCAACGTAAGCGATACAGTAGAACGTACCATACAAGTAGAGGTAAATCAAGTAGGACCAAAAGTAACTTTAATAGGCCCAGATACAATAACATTAGAAGCAAGAACAGATAGTTATACAGAGTTAGGTGCAATCGCCATCGATAACGTAGGAGATACAATAAGTGATAGGATTATAAGATTAGGTAGAGTAGATACAGCTTATGTTGGTACCTATTATGTAAACTATAGCGTACGAGATGCGTTTGGATTTACAGGCGAAAAAACGCGTGTAGTAAGAGTAAGAAAAACCAATCCGCCCACAGTAACTCCAGCAGCAGGAGTAGGTAAAATAGTAAAACACCAAATCAATACACCTTATACCTTAGCTTTGGGCTTAAGTATTTTAGATTATAAAAACTACTTCTCACTCGATCAGCTAACAATTACCCAAACAGGAGCACCCAATGTAGCGGTACCGGGCAGTTATTTTATACAAGTAACAGTATGTGATCCATTAGGAAATTGCAGTGCCCCAACACAAATACAAATTGATGTACAAGATACCATAGCACCAGTTTTGGGCTTAAAAGGAGCAAACCCATTAATTGTTGATGTATATAATAGCAACTACGAAGATCCAGGAGTAACAGCCACAGATAACTATAACTCAGAGAACAGCCTAATACACATAACTGAGAATGGCGTAAACACGAACCAGTTGGGAACGTATAAAATTAAATATACGGTACGTGATGGATCAGGAAATTCAACTGAGATAACAAGAGATGTAAAAGTAGTAGACCGCATTGCACCAGTAATAGAAATGTTAGGCGGAGATCCATTTGAATTAATATGGAATGATACATTTGAAATGGCAAATGAAATACGCATAACAGATAATTACAATTTGGGTGAAGACTTAATGCAGATGGTACAAAAAACTACCACACTAAGTGTAGACTTAAGTACGGGCAAATACTATGGAGGCGAAAGAGGATGGAAAGACATCACTTATCAAGTAACCGACTCATCTGGCAATACCTCAAATAAAGCAAGAAGAAGAGTATATGTTGATTTTAAAACAGGCTTAAAAGAATCAACATCAAACCAAATGCTTGCAGTATATCCAAACCCAAGTAATGGCGTATTTACAATCAATACCAAAGAAAACTTAACAGGTAAAACAGAGGTAGTAATGTATAACATATTAGGAGCAAAAGTATACAACCAGACTATAGAAATGGTAGGTAATACAGCAACCTTAAATGTACAAGGATTATCGGCTGGTGTTTACATGTTGCAAATTACTAATAATGGTAAACAATACACACAAAGAATCTCTATGAAATAGCGTGTTAATTATGGTTTGTAAAAGGGCAACACATGTGGTTGCCCTTTTTATTTAATTAGTTTTAAGCATAAAATTTGTGTTGTATTTGATGTTATTTTATAGTTATCATTAATACGTAAAGGTGCAACAGCAATAATATTTTTGTTAGAACAAATAAGGGGTAGTTGCAGCTTACTAAATTGGTCTATTTTTTCATCAATAAAAAAGTCGCTTATTTTTTTAAAATTCTTCATGCCTAACGGGATAAAAGAATCGCCTTCTTGCCAATTTCTTATGGTAACTGGGTAGTTAATTTTGTTAGCATCAAAATACAATACGTTTGATTGGTATTGAGAAGGTTTTTCGTGTGTTATTTTAGCCTCAAAACAATAATTATTAAAACAAAATTCGCTTGGGAAATGAGTATCAAAAACAAGGGTGTTATTTTTGTGAATATTGCGTTTTTCAATAATTAACTCATCGCGATTAATTAATAAAATATGCATGTCTGATTCGCATTTATTACCTGAAATATTTTTTGAATTTATGATACTAGTAATTTGATTACTATTAAAGCCAAGAGGCCTCAACCAATCATGTAGAATATAGTTGTAATAAGGAAGCGTTTTTAATGATGAAACATCAATACAAACAGTGTTGTTTTTAACTGAAAAGTACTGCTTCTTTAGTTCATTAAGTTTTTCGTCAACAAGAAATTTTAACTCACCTAAAATTTGAGTAGTTTCTAAAATATGCGGCACTGCGTTTTTATTAACATCAACTAGTTTTGGTACTATGTGGTGCCTGATGTAATTACGGGTATAATCATCAGATTGATTAGAAACGTCATCCCTAAAAGGGATATTATTTACTTCAATATAATTTTGAATTTTATTTGATGTAATTGGGAGTAACGGCCTTAAAATAGCGTTGTTTTTTTTAGGAATACTAGTAAGCCCATTTAATCCGCTTCCTCTTGCAATATTTAATATAAAAGTTTCAGCTAAATCATTTGCATGATGAGCAGTTAAAATATAATCTGCTTGGTATTTTGCTTTAAGTTTTTCAAACCAATCGTAACGTAAAATTCGTGCTGTTTCTTGGGTCGATTTTCCAAGGTTTTCGCATTCAAGTTTTGTGTTAAATTTTATGGTTTCACACTCAACATTATTCAAACTACAATAATCCCTAACAAATAATTCATCATCAATGCTATCTTGGCCGCGCAACATAAAGTTACAATGGGCTACAACAATGTTTAATTTTTGTGCTATGCATGAGTGTAACATTGCCATCGAATCTTTTCCTCCACTAACTGCCAAAATAAATTTTTGGCTACCTGGTGATTTGATATTTAAAAAATCTTGAAGTAATTCTGCAATATTCATGGCTCAAAATTACAATAATTGCTTAGTTTTGGTGGCTGTATGAAAAAATACATTTTTATTATATTCTCACTAGTACTTTTAGGCATAAAAAGTAATTATGCCCAATCTAATAAAATTCAGATTTTAAATGCTGATGTTTTCTCCATAGAATCTAGAGGAATTAATAAAGTTAAAAAGCTTGTAGGTAATGTAAGGCTTAAGCAAGATCAAACCGTGTTAAGCTGCGACAGTGCTTATTTATTTGACGAAACTAATTATGTTGAAGCTTATAAAAATGTACACATCAATCATAATGATAGTGTGAGTTTTTATGGTGACATTTTAAAATATGATGGTAATAATAAGATTGCAAGGCTAGAGAAAAATGTTAGAATGGTAGATGCTACATCAACTTTAACCACTAATGAATTAGTTTTTGATTTAAAAAATAATGTGGCCAGTTATTATAATGAAGGGTTATTGGTAAGTGGGAGTAATGTATTAAGCAGTAAATATGGTTATTATTACACCGCAACGAAAGAACTCTTTTTTAAAAAGAATGTAAAATTAGTTAGCCCTGATTTTGTGCTAAATAGTGACACCTTAAAGTATCAATCAAACACCAAAATAGCCACCTTTTTTAGTAACACTACAATCGCCTCCAAAACTGATTCCATTTATTGTGAAGCGGGAAACTATCATACCGAAAAAAATACAGGGATACTATTAAAAAGAGCAAAAATAAGAAGTGAAGAAAATACCTTAATAGCAGATACTATAATTTATGATAGGAAGAATAAATACGCTAAAGCACTAAGTAATATTGTGGTTATTGATACCATAAACAAAACGATAATATTAGGCAACCTAGCCGAAATTTTTGGCAAGATTGGGCAAAGTTATATCACAAAAAAACCATTGGCAATTAACATCATGAATAACGATACCATGATGATTTGGGCAGATACTATTTATACTTATAGAAAGGTTAATAAGCAATCAAGTGATTTATTAAAAGCCTATAGAAAGGTAAAAATTTATAAGGTAGATATGCAGGCTGTATGCGACTCGTTAGTGTATACCAAAGGCGATTCTTTAATGACTTTATATCACAACCCGGTATTATGGAGCGATGAGAATCAGATAACGGGTGATACAATATTGTTTTATATTAACAATAATAAGTTAGATTCGATGAATATTAGGAATAACGGTTTTGTGATTTCGAAAGAAACATCAAAACATTATAACCAAGTTAAAGGGCGAAACATGACAGCTAATTTTAAAAACAACAAAATTGAGTTTATTCAGGTTTTTGGAAATGGGCAAAGTATATACTACGCTAAGGAAGACAGCGCTTATATTGGAGTAAATGTAATAAATTGTAGCGAAATGGTTTTTCAGTTTAATGCTGGTAAAATTAAAAATGCGAAATTTATTACCCAGCCCGATGCCACTTTTTATCCTATTAACGAATTGAAGCCAGAAGAGTTGAAAATCAAGGGCTTTGTTTGGAGGCAAAAAAGCAGGCCCCAAAAATATTCGCTTAAAACACTAAAATTGTATTAAAAACTTTGATTTTCGATTTTTTTTTCTAAACTTTGATTAATACTCGTAACAATAAAATTATAACATTCATATATGAGGACCAATTTTACTTTACTTTCAAACAAGCTATTTACAGCGGCATTTCTATTAGCATCGCTAGTAGGATTGACGAGTGTTAAAGCTCAAGCTCCCTTCGCTGCGGGGCAAACTTATTATGTTAATGGTAATGGTAACGATTTAGTTGCCCCCAAAGACACATTTGCAAACTTAACAGGGGCGTATACCACTGGTAACCCGTATACAGCAAGTACGGGTGTAATAAGTGCATTAAATGCAAATGGTATTGACCCAAACACGGTAGGACAGATTACTATTTTACTAGTAGCTGGCTACAATGGACAAGAGGCAAATGCGCAAGGTGTTAATATTGGAACAATTAGTTATGCGTCTGCATTAAGAACAATTGTAATGAGGCCAGCGCCTGGTAGTAACTTCACTATTACTACATCGGTTAATCAAGCTGCAAATGTTGGTTTGTTTAGTTTAACAGGTACACAGTTCTTTATACTTGATGGCGAAGGAACTCCTGGACAACGTAATATAACATTTACAGTAAGAACTACTGGCGCTAATGCATCACAACGAGCTGTCGAGTTAATTAGTACAACAGCTTCACCAATAAATAATGTTACAATTAAAAACATTAATATCAATGGTGTTACTACAACCACTGCTGTATCTACCTTCGCGGGTGTTTATATTGGGGGGTCTAATATTAATACAAACTCAGCACGCAGAAACTCTAACATTGCAATAACTAATTGTAATATACAAGGAGTTCAGTATGGTGTTTATGCCAGAGGTGTTGGATCAGGTTTAGCAGGCAATCAAGATTTAGGCTTAATTGTTAGAAATAATAAAATTGGTGGCGAGGCGCTGATAGGTGGTGCTGTAAATGCATCAGGTATAATGTTAAGTAATCAAGCTAACGCGGTTGTTGAAGGAAACACAATTTCTGGTAACTTACAAACTACGCCTGGCTTTAAAGGAATTGAATTATCTAATATTGCAAGTGTTGCTTCATTAGATACTAACATATTAATAAACGCTAATCGTATTTACAATATAGCATCATCTTCAGCAGGTATAACAGGTATAAGAGTTGCATTAGGAAATCATACTAACCCTCTTGCAATAAAAATCACAAATAATACTATCGCAAAAATAAGTTCGCCTGGTGCACCGTCAGTACCAAGTTTACAATATCCTATTGGTATTTTAATTGAAAACGGTTCAGCAAATGCAGGTATAGATATATTTAATAATAGTGTGGCGTTAACAGGCGCGATACTTAATGGTGCACCTTCAGCGTGTTTAGCTACAGGAACTACACTTACGGGTGGGTTAAGAATGTACAATAATATATTTTCAAATACTCAACAACATATTAATAATACAGTAGGAGCGTACAATACTTATGCGATAATTGTAAATAAAACCCCTACTTCTGCTACGGTAGTTACCAGTCCTTTTGATAGCTGTGATAATAACTTATATGAAGTTACAACAACTGGAGGTTGGGCCAATGTTGCTTACACAATATTAAATAATTACACCTCTGTTGCAGAGTGGGCTACTTATACTGGTTACGAAAAACGCAGTATTTATTCAAGACCGTTTTTTGAAAACGACTCTACATTGGTAACCTCAAATGGAGCGGCAACTAAATATGGCAACCTAGGACGTACCATGGTAGCTGCTGATAATATTGGTAATACTAGGCCAGCAACCAATTCTTCTATTGGTGCATATCAATTTACACAAAATACTACAAACGCATATGCTCCTTTATTGGGTAGTGCAACATATTTAATTAATGGTGTAGACGCTTGGCCAACAAATGCAAGTCCAACTACAGGATCATTTGCAACTTTAACTAGTTTTATTAATCACTTAAATAGTTTTGGAACTAGTGGGTCTGGAACTATTAGTGTTACTTTTGTAAGTGGATTTTTAACTGATGCTACTATTCCTCCAGCAATTTTACCATATCCGGGCATGTCTGTTGTTCGCCCAATAAAACTTACTGCTTCGGTTCCGGTTAATATCACCATTCCTAATGGAACGGCTATCAACAATAACTCTGCATTAATAAAGTTTTATGGTGCATCATTCTTTGAAATTGACGGAACAAATAACGCTGGTGGATTTAATATTACCATTAGTTTACCTGCAACGGCTACTTCATCTCAAGCAAAATTAATTGCATTAATACCTACCTTAAGCCACACTACTTCTAATATAACCATTAGAAATTGTATGTTAAGCGGAAGTTCAAGTACTGCTTCAAACAACACCCTTGCTGCAATTTACATGGGTGCATCAAACAATGCTACTGGTTTAGCAAGTGCAATAGGTGGTGCTAATCTTAATAATTTTATTGGTAACAATACTATAGAGTCTGTAAGATACGGTATTTATTGGAGAGCAAAAGCTGATCAAACTGACCAGTTTTTAACTATTTACAAAAATATTATTGGAGGTACACGTCCTGTAGGTACACCATTGCCAACAACTTATATTGGTGGAATTACTGCAAATGCTGCAGCCATTTATGTTAAAGGTGTATTACAAGGTACAATTGATAGTAATATTATTAGAAACTCAATTCCAAATACTACAGGATACAGAGGTATTGATATTGACGGAACACCTAACGAAGGTGGTTCTGCTAAGAGCATTGCTATTACAAGAAATACCATTTATAATTTAGGCGCTACTAGCGGATATGCAGTGGGTATACGTGTTGGGTTAAGTGAAGCCAATAGCGGTATCACAATACACAATAACATTATTGCCAAAATATATGGAACTGGTTCAGGTTCTACAGTGTCATTAAACTCTCCTGCGGGTATCGCATTCGAGTCGCCAGTGGTGGCTAGTGGTGTAGTTGCAATTGGTGTAAGTATGTTGCATAACACAATTAACTTATCGCAACATCCAACTGTGCAAGTTAATTCAGGAGCATTCTCTACTGCTTTATTTATAGATGCTAGGGCCTCTGGTATTGCATGTCGTAATAATTTATTCTCGAATACTTTAGGAAGAACAGTTGCTGGTACAGTTTCTAATGCTTATGTGCTTACTGTTGGTGGAACACAAAATCCATTTTCAGAAAGTAATGCAAACGTATATTACAGTGGTGCAAATTCTAATTTTACAAATAACCAAATTGGTTTTGTTAACCCTAATGTTCAATTACCTTCATTATTCGAATTAAGATCACTTTATGGTTTTGAAACTACTACCAAGTTTGGTGAAGTTCCTTTTCTAAATGATTCTACTTCTGCGATTGATACCATGTATGTGGGACACATTGCAAAATCAGCTGTAAGAACTGGTACTGTTGTAGTTGATATTGCAGGTAAACCAAGAGATTTTGCAGCTACAATTGGTGCAGTAGAATTACCTCGAAGATACTCACCGCTTATAGGTGGAGCAACCTATCAGGTAAATGGTGTATTAGCACCACCATTAGATGGATCTGGAACTGTTGGTTCATTTAACACAATCAATAACTTGTTCCGTTATATTAATACTAATGGCGTAGATGCAGATCAACCACCTTTTTACCAAGTTGTAGTTAATATAACTAGTGGTTATGTTGGTGAAGGAGATACCCTAATATCTACCTTACACGATTATCCAATGATGAGTAGTAATAGATTAATTGTAATTAAACCAGCTGCTGGTGCTAATCCTACAATTTCATCAACGGGCGCTACTACTAATTCACAATTCTCTGCTGCGGCAAGTGTTTTGCGTTTTCAAGGTGCACGTTGGGTAACAATTGATGGTTCTAATGATGGTATTACTAAAAACTTAACCATTAGATTACCTCAAACCCCTGCGAACGTTTCTTATGTAAATAATCAATTAACAAGAGTAATTGATGTAATGGGTTGGGCACAACCTGCTACTAACATTACCATCAAAAATTGTAACATTTTAGGATATTCTACTCCTAACACAATTTCTACTTATGCAGGTATTTATCAAGGAGGTGTAGCTTTTAATTCAGCAACTACAGTTCCTATTAATCCAATTAGAGAAAAAAACAACAACAATACTTATCAAAATAACTTTATTGGTGCTGTTAAATATGGTATACATTTAAGAGGTAATATTTCTGCTGCTGGTTCTTATGATATTGGAACTACAGTAAAGGGAAATATCATTGGTGGTGGAAGTTTTGCTTCTGGTGTGCCAACAGATTACTTTGGTGGAATTAACAATGCGGCAGGTATTCTTGCAACATCTCAAGCCAAACTTTTAATTGATAGCAACGTAATTAGTAACAATATCAGTTCGTTTAATCTTAATAGTGGTATTGAGATTAGTAGTGCTGTTTTACCTTTCTTCAATACTGATTCTGCTGTTACTATTACTAGAAATACAATTACTAATATCCGTACAACTAGTACTGTAGCATATGGTATTAACGTAAATTTAAGATGGGATAATAAGAAATCGCTAAATATTTATAATAATATGATTTCTGGAATTGCCGGGCAAGGTGCTGTTCCATCAGGAGCTAACTTTAATAATAACCCTTATGGTATTTTGTTAAATGGTACTCAAGTATCTCCTCAAGTTACAGAAATTGATGTAAATATTTGGAATAACTCAATTAATCTTGGTCAAGGCACTTCTTTGGGTGCTGCTGGTATTTCAGCTTGTATTGGTATATATACAACAACAATAGGAGACATAACCATCACAAATAATATTTTACAAAACAGGTTATCAAGATCTGTGGCAGGTGGTAATATTTATGCAATTGCGGCATCTGGTAATATTAATCCATTAAAAGCTACTGATTACAATAATTATTATGTAGCCGGTACTATAGGTAACAATCAAATAGCTGGCGTTAACTTATCTAATGTTGCTGTTAACTTCCCAACACTTGCTGCTTGGGCTGATTATACTAAACAAGATACTTTATCAATGAGTGTTTTAACTCCATTTACAAGCGATGTAAACTTATTAATCCCTGCAAGTACTGCTTCTCCACTATTCCGTGCAGGTCAACGTATTAGTATAATTAACACAGATATACTTGGAGCACCTCGACCGTCTGCCGCAAGTGGTGTAGCTACAATTGGAGCACATGAGTTTTTAGGTTCTTACCAAGATATTTTTGGACCTAAAATTTATGACATGACCTTGCCTTCAGATTTTTGCTATTTTGATGGTATTCCATTTGAAATAAAATCAAGAGTAATGGATAAGTCACCAGTTGTTAATGATACTATGTATTATCGTTTAAATGGTGGAAACGAAATAGCATTATTAGCTACTACTAGAGTTGGTTTAGACCGTGTTTACGCTATCCCTGCTCAACCAATGAATACTAGGATTGCTTATCGTTTTGGAGGTGTTGATGGTGGTAACCAAAAAGCTATTTTTGTAAATACTGATCCTAAAACTGGTTATAATTATACAACTACAGTTATCGCAATTGATCCTACAACTAGTATTGCAACAGGCTTTGATAATCCTAACGAATTTAACTGGAAAGCACAAGCCATTAATACTGACAATTCAGTAATATGGGATATAGAATCTTATGGTTCTGTTACAAATCCAGTTTTGGCACCTTTAACTGGAACACGCGCAGCAATGTTACCTACAGGTAATAATGTAGCCTCTCGTTTATATTCTACTTGTTTAGACTTTGTAAATGCAAAACGTCCTACATTACGTTTATATGTTTCTCAATCTAGCGATAATATGAACGTTAATGACTCTTTAGTGGTTAAAGTATCTCCAGGATTTGGCTTATGGACCGACCCAAATACAGTTTATCCTGTATACCGTAAAAATGGTGAATTTGCTGTACCGGGTTACAAGGTATATGATTTTTGTTTAGAAGATTTTACTGGATACACTGGTTTAAGATTAGGTATTGAAGGTTACTCTAAAAACGGAGGTAATATGATTATTGATAGTATTGTCATTTTCGATAATTTCTTATCACTTCCTGTAACACCCAAAAACTTTACTAATTGTTATAACGATTCTATTAACTTAACAATTGCTAATGCAGATTCGAAGTTTGAATATACTGTATATGATATGTTAACAGACCGTTTTATTGGTAAAACTCAAAAAGGAACAGATGCTAACATGGTTGTTCAAGGTTACCTTGCTAGTGCTGATTCTGCCTATTTACGTATTTGGGCACGTAACTTAACATCTAATTGTGCCAACTTTATGAATGATACAGCAATAGTTCGTTTTAAGAACTTTAAAAATGGACCATTTGTAGTTAAAGGCTCAGTATTTAATGGACAATACAATGCTGGTGATGGATTTACTCCAGATGCGGTTAAAGTTGGTGGTGAAGCCCGTTACCAGATAGTTGCACCTAAAGGCACTACTAATGCTTCTTACAATACCGATTGGACAGTTTCAAACGTATCAATCTATAAATTCTTCTATGATCAAACGTCTAATCAAGATGTGGTTATAGATTCAGCTAGGAATTACAATTTGATTCCACCTGCTGGAGGAAACCCAGGTTATGTTTCTGTTATTGGTATGCCAGCAGATTCGAACAAAACTTTTGTAATGGCAGTTACTGTTCGTTTATTACCTAATGGTTGCGACTCGGTAGTTTATAGAACTATTACAATTGCTAATGCACCAATTGCTAACTTTTATGCTCCTAACGATACACTTTGTCAAAATATCAACAATCAGTTTACTAATGTGTCAACTACAGGTGTATTTACAATACCAATGCAATACAGCTGGGATTTTGGAGATGGAACAACCTCAAACGCTGCAAGTCCTATTAAGTCATTCGCTAATCCTGGAACTTACCGTGTTCGTATGATTGTAAAAAACAATACAACTTTATTAGATTCAATGGCATATAATATCGTGGTTTTACCTTCTCCAATCGCGGAGTTTACATCTACTTTAGCATGTGAAGGCAAAGTAACTCGTTTTACAAGTACAGGACCTAATACTGCTGGAAACATCTATTCATTTAATATTGGTGGTCAGGTTGCTGATAGCTCTGTAGTGGATGCTATTGTACCAGGAGCTGGTTCTACAGTTAATGTGCGCTTAACGGTTAAAAACATACAAGGTTGTACCGATACTGCGGTTAATGCTGTTCAAGTGTTTCACCAACCTCATGCAAGCTTCACTGCTCAAAATGTGTGTGCTGGTGCTCCTGTTCAATTTAACAATACTTCTACTATCACCCCAGGTGTAAATGGCAGGGTAAATAGTTTTGGTAGCGAATGGTCGTTTGGTAATGGTGATATTGGATACTCTAATTCTCCATTATATTTCTACCCAGCTGGTGGAACCTACAAAGCGGTACTAAAATTAATATCTAATTATGGTTGTGTTGATACTGTTTCTACTACTGTTTCGGTGTTTAATAAGCCAGCTGCTAGATTTACATTGGATAACACTTGTAAAGGAAGCAATCTTATTATTGAAAATAATTCAACCTTTGCAGATGGAATAAACAATGTTAGGTTTAGATGGAATTTTGGTGATAATTCTGCACCAACTACAAATAAAGTTCCTGTTCATGCATTTGGTGCTACCGGTACATACTTAGTAAAATTAGTTGCTACTGACACACTAAATAATTGTGTGGATTCAATACAAACAATTGCTTCGGTTAAAAATACTGCGGAAGCTGACTTCACAGTGAGCAACGGTTGTGTTGGTAAACCAGTTACTTTTACAAACCAATCAATTGTACCGCCATCTGTTACTCCTACGTTTACTTATATATTTGGTGATAATACTACTTCAAATACACCTAACACTACACACTCATACATTACTGGTGGTACAAAACAGGCTAAATTAATTGTAGATGTAGAAGGTTGTCGTGATACTGCAAGTAAAACAATTGAAATTAGCTCAGCAGTTTCTATTAACTGGACTAAAATTTATAATGACTTTAACAGCGTTACATTTACTGCCAATAGAACTGGTTTAGCTCGCTATTCTTGGAACTTTAATGATGGCACACCAATCGTGAATACATCTAACAATGTTATTACACACATTTTTGACCAAAAAGGAATCATTGATGTTACATTAACAGTTCTTGACGAAAACTCTTGTGATGCACTTTACACTGATACAGTTAAAATTGATAGAAGAGTTGGTTTGAATGAAGATTTAGCCACCAAAGTTAATTTGAACGTTTATCCTAACCCATTCACTACTACTTCAAATGTGGTATTTGATTTAGACAAATCAGAAACTGTGAAAATTGAAGTGTATGATATGATTGGACGTAATGTTTATACACAAGATGCTACTACTTTAGCTTCAGGTAAACATACTATCGAGTTAAACGAAAGTGACTTTAATGCTAAATCAGCAGTTTACATGGTTCGTTTACATATTGGTAATAGCGTTATTACAAAACAGTTAATTAAAAACTAAAATTATAGTTTAAATCATTTTAAAGAGAGGCTCCAAAAGGGCCTCTCTTTTTTTATACCATTATTATTAACTTACATTTGTAGCATATGACAATCGAATCAAAAACAACCAGTCAATCGGTAACTATTATGAATGAAATAGTGTTACCAAACGATACAAATACTTTTAATAATTTAATGGGAGGTAGGTTATTGCATTGGATGGATATTGCTGCTGCTATCACTGCTCAAAAACATAGCGGTAAACTGGCAGTAACTGCATCAGTTGATAGTGTTAGCTTTAAAAAAAGCATTAAGCTTGGTGATGTTGTAACCTTGGAAGCCAAAATCGCTCGTTCTTTTAAAACTTCAATGGAAGTTCATATTACAGTTTGGGCTGAGAATATACC
>JAGPCI010000262.1 GCA_018058165.1 Bacteroidia bacterium | reverse complement strand
AAAACTTGCAGCAGTGTTAAGGTATATGCTATACGAGTCGGAAGGTAATTTAGTGAGTGCCGAAGCTGAAAAAGAAATTATGTTATCCTACATTGATATTGAGCTATTGCGAGTGCCCGAAACTGACCAGATGAACTTTACAATTCATATTGATGATGAGTATAAAATAGCTCCTCTAATTTGGCTGCCCGTTTTAGAAAATGTGTTTAAACATACCCGAAACGTAAAATGCCCAATTATTAATTTCGAATTTAATATTAGGCAAGGTGTGCTAAATTTAAAGTGTAGCAATAATTATATTAAGTCTAATCAATTGCCCGAAAACAAAATTGGTGGTATTGGTTTAATGAATTTACGAAAAAGGTTAGAACTGCTTTATCCTAAAAATTTTATAATTAATGTAACTGAAGAATTAGATATTTACATGGTGGATATCGAAATTAAATTATAATTATGACTGTGATGCGCGTATTAATTACTGATGATGAGCCTTTAGCAATAGAGGTTTTGCAAAGTCATCTAAAATCATTTTCGAATATTACTGTTGTAGGTACTTGTAAAAATGCTTTGGAGGCATTTGCCTTTATTAGCAATCATCCAGTAGATTTATTATTGCTTGATATTAACATGCCAGAAATTACGGGTATTGCATTCTTACGGTCGCTAAAACAACCACCTATGGTTATATTTACCACAGCATATTCTAATTACGCGATAGAAAGTTACGAACTAAATGCCATAGATTATTTACTAAAACCAATTTCGTTTGATAGGTTAAATAAAGCATTAGAAAAGGCAATCAATCAAATGCAAAATACTATGCAAAGTTCAGCACCGCAAAATACCAAAGTGCTATTTGTTAGGAGTAATGGAAAGTGGTTAAGTATCGATGTTTATAGCATTTGGATGGTTGAAGGTTTGGGCGATTATATTAAAGTTTATTTGAATGATGAGCGTATTATTATTCACAGTACCATGAAAAATTTTGAGGAGCAATTAAAGCCATATTCTCAGTTTGTCCGTATTCATAAATCATATATAATCAATATTAATTTTATTACCCAATCTGATGGTAATGGCATTATCATTAATAACCAAACCTTACCAATTGGTGCTGTATATAAGGAAAATTTACAGCAATTAATTATTGCCAATAAGCTGTTATAATTACAAAGTAGTTATCATCCCTAACAAGCCACCAGTATGTATAGCTAATACATTACTGCCATCGGGATAATAATTTTGTATAGCAAGTTGTTGTATTGCAAACATCATTTTTGCAGTATACACTTGGTCTAATAATATACCTGTGTTTGCTGCAAAGTATTTTATAAAACCCATCAACTCAGGAGTAGTTTTAGCATAACCACCCGCATTAAATTGGTGGTGAATTTTTACTTTGTATCCAGCTAATTCGGCAATTTCATCATCCATTTGTTCAGCACCTTTTAGCACACAAACACCCTCAGCTATTATGTTTTTTTGTTTAGCTGCTTGCGCTAATCCGGCCAGGGTTGTTCCCGTTCCCACAGCACAAATGGTATGTGTAATGTTTGTAACATCATCTAAAATATGTTTACATCCTTTTGCAGCCAATGGTCCTTTTCCGCCCTCATCAATAAAATAGGTTTTTGGGTTTTTAGTAGCAAAATCATCGTACAAAACCTGTTTGTTTAAATAATTTTGGCGCGATACAAAAATTAACTCCATACCATAAAGTTTGCATAAACTTAGCATGTGGTTACTAACCGCTTCGCCTCGCACAAAAGCAGTAGTTTTAAAGTTATACATAGCACCAGCGCAAGCAAGCGCTACTAAATGATTACTGTATGCTCCACCAAAACTAACCAAGTGTGTTTGTTCTTGCTGCATGGCATCTTGTAACACATATTTTAGTTTACGCCATTTATTACCCGACACAAACGGATGCAACATATCATCACGTTTAATAAACACATTAATTTTATTAAACTCAGCTAAATATATTTGTTGAATGGGCGGGTTAAAGGGCAATTCAAGCATTAGCGTATTCTAAGGTTTTGGCCAACAGCAATGCTGTTATCCATCATGTTGTTTAGTTTTCTAATATCCTCAACCAGCACACCGTATTTACGTGCAATACTGTATAAGGTTTCTTTCTCTAAAACTTCATGATAAATTGGGTCTTTCGAGTTTAAATTGGGTTCTTTTATGTTTAATTTTTCGCCATTTAAAGGCACTACAACTAACTCTTCGCCCACATGTAAGGTATCGTTTAACATTTCGTTAAGTGCACGTAATTCCAACACAGTAGTGTTATATTTTTGCGCAATGCTGTATAAAGTTTCACCTTGTTTTACAATGTGGTAGCCTGCAACTATGGCTTCTTCATTCACATTTATACTTGGCTGGTTAGGGTTGATGATAAGTTTAGCTCCTTCAAAAATATTTTCACTATGAAGGTGGTTCAACTCCATAATACCTTCAATTTTTACGTTGTATTTTTTTGCTATGGTAAATAAGGTTTCGCCTTTTTGCACAGTATGAAAAAATGCCATGTCGTTTTTGTTGTCTTCAATTTTTATTTCAAACTCATCTTCTGGCAAAGTTGGTTTCGATGTGGTAACATTTTTCTTCGGATCGCTATAAATTATGTTGTTGTAGTTGCTATCAATTGCAGCCACATTACTAATGCTAAGGTTTGGTGTAGTAGGGTTAGTGCCTCTTAAAAAGAGTATTTCGCCAACTGCCGCTTGTTGGCCTTCTTTCATCTTATTTCGGCTATATAATTTACTTAGTTTTATGCCAAATCGTTGCGATATTATTTGCATGTTATCGCCATAATTTACACGATAATTATCTACGCTCCCTTTATAATTTTTTGGCTTAATGTAAATGGTATCACCTACGTTTATAATAGCATCTTTTTGCAAATCGTTGTATTTATATATTTGCCAAACACGCATCCCATTTTCTAATGCAATGCTTGCGTAACTATCATTTGCTTTTGCAACCAATGCAGGTATATTGTTAATGGTAAATTTGCTGTGTTCGGCTGCAAATACATTTTGATTTTCTTTAATCTCAATGTTTTCTTTATCGGTTGGTTTAACCAAATCAAATCTATGTAGGTTGTGTCTTTCAATTAGGCTAATAAGCAACTTAGGATAATTAGGGTTTGTTGCATAACCGGCACGTTTTAATCCTTCTGCCCAACCTTGATAGTCGGTAGGTTCTAAATCAAACAAAAATGCATAACGTTGGCCTTTCATTAAAAAATCTGAATGGTCGCGGTAACTATCTTCGGCAGTTGGGTATTTTCTAAAACACTCTTGTGCTTCATCATCATCTTCTTTTATGCTTTCGCCCGCCCAATCTTTTTTACACTTAATGCCAAAATGATTATTGGCCACTAAAGCCAAACGACTGTTTCCGTTCCCACTTTCTAATAATCCTTGAGCTAGCGTAATACTTGCAGGTATGCGGCTTCTATGCATTTCAAGGATAGCAATTGCACTGTATTTTTCTAAATATTGATCTACAGTTATTTTAAAAGGAAATTCCTTTGTAGAAATAGGTTGCGCCAAAGCTGTTGTGCCTAACAAAATTAAAGTACAAACAAAAACTATATATTTCCTCATGCAACAAATTTAATGTAGCATTTTCCCTAAACATTACATTGGGTTTGTGTATTACCCACAGGTGTATGTTGGGTTGGGCAATTGGTTTGGCAAAATTGTAACGATTTGGTACTGTTTGATTATTTGATAGATAAGATTTTCTTAATATAAAGGTGCTTTCACAATAATGTATAAATTTGTGGGTTGAATAGATTAATTACTACACGCATTATTTTTATGATAAATAAATCAGCATTTAACTGGATAAGTATTTTACTATTATTTGGATTTAAC
>JAGPCI010000261.1 GCA_018058165.1 Bacteroidia bacterium | reverse complement strand
CTGCAATTATTCCCACATCAAAAGATAGAAGGTTTTGTTTGATGAGGGTAACATTTTAGGTTTAAAAAAACATAGCGCATTCTTTATAACCCTATGTTTCAAAATACAGTATTAATATTCTTACCTAACAATAGTAATTGTGCCACTTGAGTTAACTTTGGTTTGGCATGGTGTGGTGCCTTTTAAGGTATAATAATACACACCATCAGTAGCGTTTTGGCCATTGTTATATTTGCCATCCCAACATGCATTGGTGTTATTGGTTTCCCAAATCACATCACCCCAACGGGTAAAAATAACGAACTCGCACGAATAAAATTGCGCCATTGCAGCAGCCGAAATACAATCATTAACTCCATCGTTGTTTGGTGTAAATACATTGGGCATTGTTGTTACGCTATCGTTTTTATATACAACAATGGTAATGGTATCCATGTATTTGCAGCCATTTGTATCGGTAACCAAAACTGTGTAAAGCGTGGTTTTATTGGGTGAAGCAAAAGGGTTATCAACACTTGCATCCGAAAGGCCATCAATAGGTGTCCAACTAAACAGTTCTCCATCCGAAACTGTTAATTGAGCCAACTGAAGATTACAATCAATATCGTTTGATTTTGTTACTTGAATGGTGGTGGTTGAAAACGACAAATTTATCGTAATTACACTATCGCAACCAGAAGTGTTTATGATGGTATCGTTATAAATTCCAGCTATGGTATAATTGAACTTTTTACTTGGCGATTCAAAACTATCACAAGCTACTTTATTAATTGTACTAAAGGATTGAAGTAGCTTAAACGCTATATCAACAACACTATCGCAACCTTGGTAACCAACTAAAGTATCGGTATAAAAACCATTTGTATTCATCCAAAATTTTCCACTTGGGCTTTGTAATGGTCCGCAAAAACTAAGTTGTATTGAATCACGAATATTGGTTTTTGTAAAGTTTATAGTAATGATGCTATCGCAACTTTGGTAACCAACTAAAGTATCGGTATAAAAACCATTTGTGTTCATCCAAAATTTTCCACTTGGGCTTTGTAATGGTCTACAAAAACTAAGTTGTATTGAATCACGAATATTGGTTTTTGTAAAGTTTGTGGTAATGATGCTATCGCAACCAAAAACATTTGGTATGGTGTCTAAATATATACCCGAAACACCCCACCAATACAGCCCGCTTGGGCTTAATATTTTACCACAAAACGCAGTGTCTTTTGTACTGCTTGATTGTAGTATTTTTAGCGTTATGGAAATTATGCTATCACCACCTGCTACATTGGTTAAGGTATCAATAAAATTACCAGATTGACTAAAGGTATATTTACTTCCTGCTAAGTGTAAAAACCGGCACACCGCAGTATCTATGTTACTATTGTTTTGTAGCACAGTTAAATTAATAATAAGCAGGCTGTCGCAACCAAAAACATTGGTTAACGTATCGTTGTATACTCCACTACTGTTCCATACAAATTTGGTGCTTGGCGAAATTAATTGGGAGCTAACGGTGGTATCAATAGTTGCTTTACTTGTTGTGGTTGTTAGGGTAAGTTTAATAATACTATCGCAACCAACGGCATTTGGTATGGTATCAAAATATACACTTGTTGTATCCCAAATGTATTTATGACTAAACGATACCATTGGTTTGCATACGGTAGAATCTAACTCGCTTTTTGTACGCAACACCCTCACTTTATAATACAAAATACTGTCGCAGCCTAGTTGGTTGGCAATCGTATCAATGTATATTGCTGTACTATCCCAAGTAAACTTATTGCTTGGTGACACCATGTTATAACACACGCTTGTATCTTTATATAAGATGGGCGAAACCCTCAATACAAAAGCATCATGTAAATACCTGTATTGTTTCTGTTCAATGTTTGCATTTAAGGTTCGGCACAATAAATTAATACTATCTATAAAACCGCCACTTATAAAAGTTCGCCCTTTATAGTCGGTTATTGGATAACCAATATTATATGGATTCAAAATTATTCTCTTTTCAAAATAGTTATAGTCGGTAATAATATGCTGTGCAGAAATAACATTAAGCAAACTATCTAAATAAGCAATGTACACGGTTGGTAATCCCGCAGTATTTGCAGGTAAAAACTTTTGTAATTCAGCATCATATCCATTGGTGTAACCTACCAATACAGTATGGCCAGAAACGTAATTTGGGGTAAGTGAATTTATAGTTATGTTAGCATCATAACCGCTAATTATTTTGTGATTAATAATATCGCCATTTGTATTAAACTTACATAAATAACTACCCAAACTATTATATGGCACTGTTGGGTCTAGCAAAAAATCGTAATAAAGCCCATCAAAAGGAGCAGAAAATAAAAGCTCTTGCCTAATGGTATCGAAGTTTAGGTGATTTGGTGGGTAATAGTAAGCCCGAAGGTCTAATTCCCGGATAATAGGTTTTGCCCACATTACACTATCTTGGGTATTTAATTTTACAAGCAAAGAGTATATACCCACATTTAGAGGAATTGGCACATTTGTTTTAAAAGTATCTGGGTTTGATATGCGAAACCTAAATGTGGCATAGGTATTATCACCATCGGTTACAATATTACAAGCTCTCCTAAAATTAATGGTATCTTGTTGATGGTGGGTGAACATATTTTTTAATGGTTCTTTTACAGCCAATAATGCACCCGATGAAGAAAACTTAAACAATACATAAGCCGACCTAACAAAAAACAAACTTTTTTGACCCGCATTGTTTGTTACTATTAGGGTATCGTTAAAGGGCAAAGTATCTATTCTTACATTTGGAAAGTATAGCCTAATTTCATCGGTTTTATTCAGGGTAATGCCTTCACAAAATGCTAAATCAGTTTCAATTAAGGTTTCTCTCCCTATTGTATTTGCCCATATATATTGCCCATCGGAGCTAAGCTTACATAAAAGTGTTGCTGGGTGTCTTCTAAAGTCAAATTTATTTTTGTTATGGTCAAATGTTACTGTTCTAAATAAAACACCTTTTGCATCAATTAAAACTACTGTATCACGGTCGGTTGCGCCAAAACAAAAAATAACATCGTTGGTTGAGGTAAATTTTATATCAATAATTCGAGATGAAGAGGTCCCGTATAACCTAATATAATACAAGTACCTATCATTTGTATCATATTTAACAATAACAAGCTCCCTGCCCAGGCCCATAATAAAACTATGAGTTTGTTTAATAAGAATTGGATAACCCGCACTATCAACACTAAAACTATCTGTGTATGCAATAACCTGATAACGATTACCTACTTTGTCTATAAAACATTGCATTGCATGTTGTTCACCCACGCCCCCATAAGCTATCCCTTCGTTTATTTGTTGGGCTTGTGCTAGAAGTGTTATGCAATTCCATATTAAAACAAACAGCAGTTTTTTCATGTAATAACGAGTATAGAAAACAAAATTAAGTAAAAGGAGGGTGCTTACGCCCTACCTTTTACTTAAAGTATTCTTATTGTTTAATAATTTTTATTGATTTAACAATATTATCTGAAAGGTGCACTTGAACATAATAAGCACCTGACTTAAGTTGGGAGGTGTTTAGTTTTCCGTTTTCAAGATTAGTACTGTTTAATACTTTTTTGCCATTCATGTCATAAACCACTATCTTATCAATTGTGCTATTACTTATAATATCGATAAAATTATTGAAAGGAACTGGACCAACCGATAATTGCAAGTCTATTTCTTTAGTCCTAAGGTCACTTTTAAATTTAGCCATAGAACTTGGTTGATTTGGTGTTACAATTCGTGGGCATATAACTTCGCAAGGCTCTTGGTTTACAACCTCACCTACAACACTATTATAGCCTCCAGTAATAGGGTCATAAACGGTTAATATTAAAGGATTAGAGTAGCTGTTATAATC
>JAGPCI010000260.1 GCA_018058165.1 Bacteroidia bacterium | reverse complement strand
AAAAACTTACAATATTAAAACTTATCAATTATGGAAACTAAAACATTGGCCATAAATAACTTGGCAATTAGAGCAGCAGCAATTATTGTATTATTAGGATTTGCGGTATTTAGCATGATATAAATGACTCGCTTGTATTTTAAATTTAACAACTTTTTAAAACGCCTTTATTAAACATAAAGGCGTTTTTTTATTTGGCTATTATTTATTTGGGTTGAAGTTGTTTATTCTACAACATTAAAATTCTGGTTACTTAAATTTTATTGCGTTGAAGTAAATCAAACTATGCTGGCTCAAATATCTTTATTAAATTTACCCACAATTTAATACTGATAATGAACATTTTTGACCTAATAATAAACGATAAAGAACCTGTTACTTTAAGTGATGTAATTTTAAGCGATATTAATAAAAACAGTATTGAGCAGCTAATTAAAGAACATAAATACATTGACGAACTAAGCCAATATGGTTTACCTGTAAACAATAAAATTTTATTACATGGCAACTCGGGATGCGGCAAAACTACCACTGCCAAAGCTATTGCAAATGCTATTAACAAACCTATTTTAACCTTAAATTTAAGTAATGTGGTTTGTTCGCGTATTGGCGAAACTGCACAAAACATGAAACAAGTTTTTGAAAAAGCAGGTAGAGAAAAAGCAGTGTTATTTTTAGATGAATTTGACCAAATAGGTAAAACCCGAGGCAATGACGAAAACGATGTAGGAGAAATGCGCAGGTTAGTAAATACCATCATACAATTGATAGATTATTTCCCGAAGCATGCTATGTTAATTTGTGCAACCAATCATAAAGAAATTATTGACACTGCGCTGTTAAGACGCTTTCAATTAAGCATTAGTTTTGAAATGCCAGTTGATGCCGTTTTAGATAAATATTACAATAGCTTACTGGCTGTGTTTCCTCAAAAAATGCAAAACATAACTCGTAAATATGGAATTTCGTTTGCCGAAGCCAAAGACTACACTTACACAACAGTAAAAAAACAATTGATTGAAGAGTTAGAAAAAAAAGCGAGCATTGCCTCAACCACACCTAATCAATAAAACTCATGACTAAAAAAGTAAAAAAAGAATTAATGCCTGATGAGATTGAGGCGTTAATGGTTTTATTAGAAAATCGTTTTACTAAAAACATGAACAGACATAAAGGTTTATCGTGGGATAAAGTTGAATCGAAATTATTTGCAAATCCTAAGAAATTATGGACTTTAAACCAAATGGAGAAAACCCAAGGTGAACCAGATGTAGTTGGATACAATGCTAAAACAAATGAATTTACTTTTTTTGATTGTGCTGCCGAAAGTCCTGCTGGCCGAAGAAGTTTTTGTTATGATAGAGCTGGTTTAGCATCCAGAAAAGAACATCAACCTGCAAACACCGCCATTGATATGGCTGCTGAAATGGGTATTGAACTTTTAACAGAAGAAGAATACAGGTCATTACAAAACCTCGGAAAGTTTGATACTAAAACATCAAGCTGGTTAAAAACACCCGAAAACATTAGAAAACTAGGCGGTGCCATTTTTGGTGATTATAGATATGGAACCGTGTTTGTTTATCACAATGGCGCACAATCTTATTACGCAAGCAGAGGTTTTAGAGGGGTATTAGTAGTTTAATAATTGAATACAAGATATCCTGAATGGTTAGTTTAAACCAAAATTAATTGTAACAAAAAAGGAGACCACTTTTAAAAGCGGCCTCCTTTTTTAATTGTAAATTTATGTGATTAACGAAGTATGTATGTAGAGGTACTTACCAACGAACCTTCAATGTAAATCTCAACCGTGTAATTACCTGCATTTAAATTGCGTTCGTCAGTTTCAAAACTAACTTTAATATCTTGTTTTTGTCCGTTATAAGCCATTTTGTATGATGCAGTAGCAGAAACTTCTTCACTGGTTTCTGCAATTGTAAACTTAGTCATGCTTGCACCAGCTAACACTTTTCCTGTAGGCTCTTTTACCACAACATACACCATTTTATCACCCGATTCTGCAACTTTATTATCCATTACAGTAAGGTTAACTTCAATTTTATTGGTACGTTTGGCCATGCTAGTTTCTACAAATTTGCCGCTGCTTTTCTTTTTAAACGAGTTAATTTTAACGTATTCGGCAGTTAATTGAGATGCAGTAGCCACTTTATTTTGTAAGCCGGCCTTTTCTTCATTTAGCTTAGTAATAGCGGCAGCTTTCTCTAAGTTTTCTTTTTTAAGTTGCTCATTTTCGGTAATTAATTGATCAATTTTTTCAAGATATTGCTCTTTTAATTTACGTAATTCGGCAAGTTCAGCTTTTAGTTTCTTGTTAAGGCGATCACCATTTTTCTCAGATGCTAATAACCTCTTTATTTTTTCTTCTTGTGCAGCCACTTTGGTATTGGCATCATCTAATAACGAATCTAGGTTAGCTGCTATACCGCGGTAACTCTCCAATTCTGCACCTGTAGAAACCAATTCTTTTTCTAACTGAATTTGAACAGTAACTAAAGTATCTATTTTACTATCAAGTGTGGTAACTTCAGTTTTATTGTTGCTGTATTGAAAAAAGTTACCAATTAATGATAACAATAACAATGCTAACAAAATATAAAGTGTCGATTTGTTATCCTTTTTATTTTGATTTAGATTTTGGTTTTCCATGGTTTAGATTTTTTATTTTTATCAAAAATAGTTTTTAAACGTGTAGTTTAATAACAGTTTGTTAAAATTGTAACATAAAATGAAATATTTTTTAATAGCAGGCGAAGCTTCTGGCGATTTACACGGGGCAAATTTGATTAAAGCAATCAAACAAAAAGATGATAGCGCGGAGTTTAACTACTGGGGCGGAGACCTAATGCAGGCAGAGGCTAACGGGTTGTTAATGCATTATAAAAAAGTAAATATTATGGGCTTTGTTGAGGTGGTTTTAAATTTATCGACCATTTTAAAAAACATAAATACCTGTAAACAACAAATTGAAGCATTTAACCCCGATGTAGTTATTTTAATTGATTATCCAGGATTTAATCTGCGTATTGCGGAGTTTTGTAAATCAAAAAATATAAAAACGGCCTACTATATTGCACCTAAAATATGGGCATGGAAAGAAAATAGGGGCAAAAAACTGGAGAGATTTATTGATGAGTTATTGTTAATTTTCCCTTTTGAGGTTCCTTATTTTAAAAAATGGAAGGTTAAAAGCACTTATGTTGGCAACCCTTTGCTTGATGCAATTGCAAATCACCAGCCCGATGAAAAATTTAAACTTGAATATGTAACCAATAATAAACCCATAATTGCCCTTCTGCCGGGAAGCAGAAAACAAGAGATAAACCGTATTTTACCTTTAATGATGCAGGTTATAACCAAGTTTAGCAACTACCAATTTATTATTGGAGGTGCACCAGGATTAGACCCTGAATTTTATACCCCATTTTTAAACCAACAAGTAAAAGTTGTATTTGGTAAAACTTACGATTTAATGTTACACGCACAAGGCGCAATAGTGTGCAGCGGCACTGCAACTCTCGAAACCGCCTTGTTCAACGTGCCACAAGTTTGTGGTTATGTTGCCAATCCAATATCGTATAAAATTGCCCGTTTATTGGTAAAAAACATTAAATACATATCGCTGGTAAATTTATGTTTGGATAGGCCAGCCATTACTGAATTATTACAAAACGAGTTTACTATAAACAATGTTACAAACGAATTAAATGCAGTGCTAAAAGGTGGCGATAAGCACAATATGTTAATGGCAGATTACACCCAACTTAAACAAGATTTAGGAGGTGTTGGCGCAAGCGCAAATGCGGCAAATATTGTTTACAATCTTGCGTTAAAATAAAAGCTGTTTTTATTTCTTAATTGAGATTGAGATTTCCTTTTCATATTTTAAA
>JAGPCI010000259.1 GCA_018058165.1 Bacteroidia bacterium | reverse complement strand
TTAAAACATTATCGTCTTTTTTTGCGGCTGCACGCGTTACCAAAGCCCTATATGCAGTTAGTCCCGATAATGGAAATGCAGCAGCTTGTTGGTAAGTTAAATGTACAGGTTTTATGTGTAATAACCTTACCGGAACTTTTACATATTCTGCAAAAGTACCATCTTGGGCCATGCCTAAAATAATTTAATCTTTAGCTTGTATATTTGGGTTTGAACCCCAATTTAATGAAGGATTTATGATCACTTCTTTTCCTACCCAAGATTGATTTTTTTCATCTGCAACTTCTTGCACAACGCCACATCCATCACTACCTTGTATACTCGGAAAGCGCAAACCTCCATACTCACCTTTTTGTATCCAATAATCACGGTGATTTAATGCCGCAGCTTTAATTTTTACCAAAGCTTCATCAGCATTTAAAGTGGGCATTTCTACCTCTGTATATTTAAATGGCTGGTTAATTCCTTCTAATATAATTGCTTTCATGATATGGGAAGTTATGAGTTATGAATATTGAGTTATCTTATTTTATGCCAATGCTAATTATTAAATGTCTTTTTTCGAATTTAAAATTTTAATACTCGAATTTACCTTTTTACTTACTATTATGCGCCATCAATCCTTCTTTTGTGGCCAAATATGCATAGGCATGCATGTTATCACTATCATAAATAAAACTACGCGAGTATTCGCCTTTTTCGTCATCAAAAAGCATGGCAACAACATATTTTTTATGAATAAGCTGTTTTAAAACATCAGCCACAATATTGGGTGCAGCATTACATTCTGCTAGTATATGCCTAAATGGTTCAACAAAATAAATTGCATTTAAAATGTCGTATTCTATATCTGTTAATTGCGATTCAATCATAAATTATTTTAGTTTTCTGTCTTTCCAATTATATGTCCCTATGTTTCCCCAAATACCAATAATTAAAACATACAAAATATGAAATGGTTCGGCCAAAGGCAATAATAATAAATAAGTAGTACGTTTAAAAAACCGCATCACATCAAACAAAAACAGCCCTTCGATAATGGCCTTAATTAACAGCAAAATTAAACCCATTTTAAAGTTTACAATAAGCAATAATGCCACTATAAAATTAAACAAATAAGCACCAACCATTACAGCTGTAATATACCGGTTTTCGTACTTGGTACTTTTACTTACCCAGCGTTTGCGTTGGTCGGTAAGTTGTTTTATTGATGCATTAGCCGTGGTTGAAACAACAGCATCTATATGTTTTAAAAAGTTAATTTTATTGGGATAACGTTTAAATACTTTATGTAATAAAAACTCATCATCGCCACTTGCAATTCCATCGTTGCCTTTATATCCACCAACTTCATTAAACACATCCTTTTCGAAAATTAAATTTGCCGCACTACACATGTTTGGATTTTTTAATTGAATGGCCGAAGCTCCAATTCCAACCAAACCAGCAAACTCTAATGATTGCATTCTTTCAAATGTATTATTCGCTTTAAACTCAACTGGAGCATAAATTAATTTACTTCCATTGGCATCAATAAAATTATTAATGGTACTTAACCAATTTGATTTGCGGGTACAATCTGCATCAGTTAATACAATGTATGGATTTATGGCTTGCTCTATTGCTGCCGTAATAGCTGCTTTTTTTAGTTTACGCTGTTTGCCATCATCAACCATATTTACCAGTTTAATTTGGTAGTTTTTATTTTTAGCAATAAATCCTTCCACCTCCATTTGGGTATCATCTGTAGAGTAATCGTTAATTATAATTATTTCGTAATTATTGGGGTTATAGTTTTGGTTGATGATGGATTGTATGCAAGCCGTGATAACTTCCGCTTCGTTTCGTGCAGGAATTAAAATGCTAAATTTATTTAGATGATTTGAAGTTGTATTTTTAAATGGTTTAATAAGCCTCCATCCTATCCAATAAATACCAATAAGCAACACATAAAACAAAAGCAATATAACACCTGTATAAGTCAACAATATCATATTTATTTAGCTTGCCTCCATCTTAAAATATATACTAAACCTAATAGGCCTGGCAGCATTAAATTAATTATCCAAAGCGAGTAGGCAGAAAGTAACACAGGAGTTATTTGATTAGTAAACATACTAAAAAACCATAATGCACTTGCACCGCGCATTCCAATTTCAACTAATATAAAACTAGGCACAAATGATTGCACACACAATGTACCGACTACACAGGCCATTGCTTGAGAAAATTGTATATCAACATTAAACAAAACCAACAATAAATAATACTGTAATAAAAACACAACATAACGCGTAAAAGACAACACCAATAACATTAGCAACTCGGTTTTGTTATACAGTTTAAATACATCTAAATAAGGTTTAATACGTGCTGTTAGTTTTAAATTTGACAATAGCCTCATGTTAAAATAAAGCATAATGGTAATTACAACACAAATTACAAGAGTAAAGTATGCCCAATAAGTTTGACTTGAATTTATAGTATTGTTATGCTGTAAAAACCAAATTAATGCAATCAAACCAAAGCCTAAAGTCATTATTACTTGTGCTGTGTGGCCTATAACCGTAACTAAAGTTCCCCTAACTTTATCTAGTTTTTTTAAATGAATTACCCTACCAACAAAATCGCCCAATTGGTTTGGCGTAATCATATTGAGCGCAACTCCAGAAAGAACTCCTTTAATAGCTTCAAAAAAGGAAATAGGTTCATATTTTTGAACTAATAATTTCCATTTCCAAACTTCGAGTAACCAATTTAACAACATTAAAGCCAATGTAACAGAAAGTAATCCAACAGATTTAATGTTCCATTCAAATCCACTTTCGTTCCATAAAGTTTTAAGGTGATAGGCGTAATATAACTTGTAAAAAATAAAGCCAAAAGTAATTGGCAAAAGCGCAAACTTTACAATTAGGATTATTTTTTTTATATAAGGTTGTTCGGCTTTCAAAGTGTTTTGTAACTTGCGTGGGTTGATGGTTTAAAAACACTTCAAACATAATAACTTTGGACAACTTAGCGCAGATAAAAAATTACGATAAAATAATTTTAGGAATCGACCCAGGTACGGTGGTGATGGGATATGGGCTAATTGGTATCGAAAAGAAGAAACCCCATTTGATAAGTTTAGGAATTGTAAAACTGAATAAGCTTGATGACCACAGCTTAAGGTTAAAAAGAATATTTGAAAGAACCACTGCATTAATCGATCAATACAAACCCGATGAGTTAGCAATTGAAGCACCATTTTTTGGTAAAAACGTACAAAGTATGTTAAAATTAGGAAGGGCACAAGGAGTTGCAATTGCCGCTGCAATTACTAGAGAAATGACAGTGAACGAATATTCACCAAAAAAAATAAAACAATCAATTACTGGAAATGGTAATGCAAGCAAAGAGCAAGTTGCTTTAATGCTACAAAATTTATTAAAGTTTAAAGAAACGCCCGAGTTTTTAGATGCAACAGATGGCCTAGCAGCTGCGTATTGCCATTTTTTACAAAACACTGGACTTGGACTAACTCCAACAAGTAAAAGCAGCAAAGGTAATGCTCAAAAACCCGATAGCTGGAAAGCCTTTGTAGCCGCAAACCCTAGTAAAATAAAAAAGCCTTAACAAAACATTGCTAAGGCTTAAATATATTTATAACTTATGTTTATTGTAAAATTGCGCTACTAATATCTTTGGCAATTTGTTGATATTGTTTGGGTGTGATTTGTGCACGCTCTTTTTCAAAATTTAAATCCCCAATTTCGTTGATGGGCACTAAATGAATGTGGGCATGTGGCACTTCTAATCCAATTACTGCAACACCAATTCGTTTGCATGGAATTACTGCTTTTACACCTTTAGCAACAATTTTTGCAAACAAGTGTAATCCCGCAAATTGTTCATCGTCTATATCAAAAATA
>JAGPCI010000258.1 GCA_018058165.1 Bacteroidia bacterium | reverse complement strand
ATAAAGCTCTTTTTGCAGGAGCTTGATTTTTGACTCTCTTTGTTTTATGTCCTCTTCAGTTGCGCTTACATTAATTTTGGTCTCGTGGTACTTAATTTTTACCTGTATTAGCTGAGTGATTAACTCAAATGCATCATTAGAGTTAAATTCGCCTTGTATTAATTGTATGTTCATGATGTGTTATTTTATTGTCCTTGGCCTAAAGAGTATCCTAGTTTTCCGTCAAACGTGTAAAGGTTTTCTGTTTTAATGGTGTCTATGTTTTGATTGATTGCATTTTGCAATATGCCAACAATAGTGTCTTTGGTTATTTTTTCGCCATCATTTGGCTTAAACCTGCACCTCCAATGATCTGTGCAAAAGGTTTCTTTAAAACCATCAGGCCAAACTTTTATTCCTCTATTGGTAATCATGGTCAGTTCAACCTTATCCGTTCCAATTTTTTTAACAGTTTCGGCAATCACATTAGGGTCGGCTCCGTTCCAATCCACAAAAATATCAACCCCAACTAATTCCTTTTTAGCACTTGGTTTGCGTACATATTTTGGTAAGTTAAGTGCTGTGTTGTTGGCATAAAAAACCTCTTTTAATATCGCTGGTTTTCTACCTAAATTAGCAATTACGGCTTGTGCAAACTCTTTGGTTCCTAGCTTTTGTTTACTAACGCCTTCCTTATAAATATCGTAAGTATGAATTCCCTCTTCGATAGTTACTAACCAAGCATTCTGGATTTTTTCGGCCACTTCCGTTTGTCCAATATGGTTTAACATCATAATGGCACCTTGTAATAACCCTGATGGGTTGGCTTTGTTTTGACCAGAAATTCGTGGTGCAGAACCGTGGATGGCTTCAAACATAGAACACTCTTCGCCTATATTTGCCGAACCTGCTAGCCCAACAGAACCCGTTATTTGTGCGGCAACATCACTCAATACATCACCATACAAATTAGGCATTACAATTACATCAAAGGCCTCTGGTGTGTCAGCTAATTTTGCTGCTCCAATGTCTATTATCCAATGTTCGTTTTCTATCTCGGGATATTCTTTTGCAATTTCATCAAACACTTGGTGAAACAAACCATCTGTTTGTTTCATGATATTATCTTTAGTAAAGCATGTTACTTTTTTTCTGTTTTGTTGTTTAGCATACTCAAAAGCATAACGTACTATTTTTTCGCAACCAGGTCTGCTTATTAATTTTAAACATTGCACCACCTCATCCGTTTGTTGATGCTCGATACCTGCATATAAATCCTCTTCATTTTCACGCACAATTACCACATCCATTATCGGGTGTTTGGTACTAACAAATGGATGCATACTCATGCATGGGCGAACATTGGCGTACAATCCCAAAAACTTACGAGTAGTTACATTTAAGCTTTTATAACCGCCACCCTGAGGAGTAGTTATAGGCGCTTTTAAAAAGATTTTATTTCTTCTAATGGTGTCCCAGGCTTCGTTTGCAATACCCGAAGTATTTCCTGCTAAATAAACTTTTTCGCCAACTTCAATTTCATCAATTTCTAGTTGTGCGCCTGCTGCTGATAAAATTTGTAATGTGGCGTCCATAATTTCTGGACCAATGCCATCACCTTTTGCTACCGTAATTTTTGTCATGTTTATTTTGTTTAAATTTCGTGAGCAAAAATGTGGGCCTTTATCCATAAGTTTTTATTTATATTTGTAATGAAACACATAAAATATTTTTATGAATTACACCTTAAATCAGTTACAGATATTTTTAAAAGTTGCCGAAAAGCAAAGCGTTACAAAAGCTGCTGAAGAGTTACACCTCACACAACCAGCGGTATCGGTGCAGTTAAAAAACTTTCAGAACCAATTTGATATTCCGTTAACCGAGGTTGTAGGCCGTAAAATATATATTACAGATTTTGGCAAAGAAATAGCCGAGGCTGCTGATAAAATAATTAATCAAGTACATGCTATTAACTACAAAACACTTGCATATAAGGGTCAATTAGCTGGCCGATTAAAGCTTTCGGTAGTATCTACTGGTAAATATGTTATGCCATATTTTTTGACTGATTTTATAAACCAAAACTCGGGCATTGATTTGCAAATGGACGTAACCAATAAAAACAAAGTAATTACTAGTCTAGAAAACAATGAAGTTGATTTTGCTTTGGTATCTATACTACCCACATCATTACCTATTGAAAAACTTGATTTGCTCCAAAATAAATTATACCTAGTTGGTAATACTAATACCATTTTTAATAAAACACCTTACACCAAACTGATATTTAACCAACGGCCTTTAATTTTTAGAGAAAAGGGTTCTGGTACTAGGCAAACCATGGAAAATTTCCTTACTAACAATGATATTTCTGTTGTTAAAAAAATGGAGCTCACCTCAAACGAAGCTGTAAAACAAGCCATACTTGCCGGGTTAGGATATTCAATTATGCCATTAATTGGTATTAAAAACGAAATGCAAAATAACCAGCTACAAATTATTAAAGTTAAGGGATTACCCATTACAACCACTTGGAGTTTAATATGGCTAAAAGGTAAAAAACACTCCCCTGTTTCTGCTGCATTTTTAAACCATTTAACTCAAGAAAAAGAAAACATTGCCCAACAACATTTTAGTTGGTACCAATAACAATTAACTATTTAACACAATTGGGGTTTTGATATTGATAGATTTTAGTAAATTGCCTAACTGAATTTAACTTATTACAATGAGCGATTTTAAGGTGCGTACAATGGCCGAAGTGGTGGCCGCAGGAGATGAAATAGAAATATTATTTTGGGTTGGATGTGCAGGTAGTTTTGACGAACGTGCACAAAAAATAACCAAAGCAATAGCCAAGATATTACATGCTGGCGGAATAAAATTTGCCATATTGGGCACGGAAGAAGCATGTACTGGCGACCCGGCCAAACGGGCTGGCAACGAATTTTTGTTTCAGATGATGGCCATGCAAAACATCACCACACTTAACATGTATGGTATTAAAAAAATTGTAACGGGCTGCCCGCATTGTTTTAATATCATTAAAAACGAATACCCTCAATTAGGTGGTAAGTACGAAATGGTGCATCACACTACCCTAATAAACCAGCTTTTAAACGATGGTAAAATAGCAGTTAAAGGTGGCGCATTTTCGGGCAAACGTATTACCTACCACGATAGTTGTTACCTAGGCCGAGCTAATAATATTTACGAAGCACCACGTGAAGTAATTCAAAAATTAGATGCAGAATTAGTGGAAATGAAACGCAGCAAAGCCAATGGATTATGCTGTGGCGCTGGTGGTGCACAAATGTTTAAGGATGCCGAAAAAGGCACTAAAGAAGTAAACGTAGAGCGTGTTGATGATGTGATAGAATCTCAAGCAACTGTTGTAGCTGCCGCTTGTCCGTTTTGTATGACCATGCTGCGTGATGGCGTAAAACACCACAACAAAGAACAAGAAGTAGAAGTAAAAGATATTGCAGAATTAATTGCTACAGCAATTGATTTGTAAAATGACACCGGTTTTAAATTACACAAAGCGTATTGTTGGTGTAGTTTTTTTGCTTTTGCAACACCATGCATTTGCCCAATTAAACAACAGCCAATTATTCGATAATATTACTGTTAACCCAAGTGATAGCGGCAAGTTTTCTATTGCAGTAAATAATTTTAACTACCTACGCAATACCGAGTATTTTAATAAAATAGAATTGGGTAGAACCTTGTTTGGCACACAGCTTCATCCTACAATTGGATACCAACCCACTGCAAATATTAAACTTAATGCAGGTGTTTTTTTAAGAAGTGATTTTGGTGCTACTCCTTCCATCAACCAAATATTACCTACGTTTTCGGTTAAAATATCAAACCAAAAACACACCCGACATTTTATTTTTGGCGCTTTAGAAGGCGCATTAGCACATCAATTAATTGAACCTTTAT
>JAGPCI010000257.1 GCA_018058165.1 Bacteroidia bacterium | reverse complement strand
TGAAAAAAGTTTGGAAAAAGATAAAGACACACAATTATTAGATGCCTTTAATAAGCACTTGCATAACGACATACGAATTAAACACCTTTTACTGCCAGTTAGAGATGGATTAATGGTTTGTCAAAAAATATCGAATTGACGTTTTTTCTATATAAATACATTGGTTTTTAAAATTAAGGATTAAATTGCAGGGCTAAATCCTGATTTTTGTGTTTTACAAGGTACAACGTTTATTGCTTTTTGTATGCCTTACTTTATGTGCCAAAGTAAGTGTACATGCTGCTTGTACAAATCTTAATTTAAGTTTTACCAATACTGCCCAAAATGGCTGCGGTGTGCCGCAAAATATTGTGTTTGATAATACATCAACAGGTACAAATGCCAACAATAATGTAAAATATTATTGGCGTGTAAATGGTGTATTAATTGATAGCACCATCAATACTGGTCCTAATTTTAATTATGCTTTTTTAGCACCTGGCACATATACCGTAAGAATGATTGCCAGAACTGCTGGTAATTGCCGTGATTCCATTCAACATAATATTACCATTACATCTGCTAGTCCGCAAGTATATAATGCAACCGCAACTTTAACCTATCAACCCGTTTGGAATAATTGTATTTTAAATCCCTTACAAAACGATAATTACACGGTAAACATTTCATCAAATGTGGTATTAAATAACTATACCATTCTTTGGGGTGATGGGCCCGCAACTGCAAGTGGAGCAAGTTTACCAATTGCTAATATTGTTTCCCATACTTACACCACTTTAGGCGCATACACGGTAAAAATAATTACCGAAAACAGTGGTTGTTTTGATACCTTAACGGGTTTGGTGTATAATATGCGCCCAGTAAGTACATCTATTAAACCATTGCCTGCTGGGCAGTTGGCTGGATGTGCGCCTCATACCATTACATTTCAAGACTCAACCCAACATGCTTTACCGGGTACCGTTTTAACATGGAATTTTGGCGATGGAACAATAATTACAAGAGATTGGACACAAGCCAATATGCCCATTTCACATACTTATTTACCTGTTGGTTTAGGTAATTGTGTGTACACCGTTTCATTGCGAGCTTTTAATGTAAATTGTAATACAGGGCCAAATAACGCATCAACATATACCATTTCGCCCATATTAATTTTTGATAAAGACCAAGCAGGAATTAACCCTCCTGCTAACTTATGTTTGCCCAGTTTAACTTACACCTTTGGAAACTCATCGGTTGATAATTGTATAACAGGTCAGCGCCTTTATTATTGGGATTTTGGGGATGGAACAAATACAGGCTGGATAACATCAAAAGCTGCACAAACACACACTTTTCCTGATTATGGAAGTTACACCATTATGTTAATTGATAGCAATGGTTGTGGAAGTGATACTGCTTATGCTGTGGTGGTTTTAAACACACCTCCACAAGTTGGTTTTACAGTAGCCCCCAAATTTGGTTGCGCACCACTTACCATAAATTTAAATGACACTTCGCTTGGTATAGGTAATTCTAGGGTATGGAATTTATCAGGAGGCTCGCCAACATCATCAACCATTGCAAGTCCAAGTACTACTTATAATAATCCCGGAACTTATATTGTGCGGCTTACGGTAAGTAATGTTTGTTCAAGCAATATAATAAAGCGCGATACCATTAGGGTTTATGCAAGGCCTATTGTGCAAATGGGCAATGTTACTTCGGGCTGTGTACCACATACTTTTACCCCGGTTAATAATACCATCAACCAAAGCCCTACCGCAACTTATTTTTGGGATTTTGGAAATTCTCAAACATCAACCGCTAAAAATCCAGGCCCAATAACTTACAACAGCACAGGTACATTTTCTATTAAATTAGTGGTAACCGATACGTGTGGTAAAGATTCGCAAACAATAAGCATTGCTGTAAGTACTTTACCAACTGCAAGCTTTAGTGCCGATACTGTTTGTAGAACCAATGCTACAAATTTTATTGGAAACTCAACCCTAGCTTTGGGAGATGTAATTACTGAGCATAAGTGGTATTTTGGTAATGGTGATAGTGCAACGACTGTGGCATCAACCCAAAACTATATTTACCCAACACATGGCACTTACAATGCAGTTCTAAAAATTACAACCGATAAAAATTGTGTTGATAGAGATACCATTCAACTTGAAGTAAAACCTTCGCCCATTGTTAGTTTTAGTAACCTGCCAACTATTATTTGCGATAAACAAGCGGTAACATTTAATGGCACGGCAACTACAACTGGCCCAGGTAATATAACCCAACACCGCTGGAGTTTTGGCACGGGTGATAGTGCTAAGGTTGAAGATACCAGTTATGTTTTTCCAACATACGGAAGTTATTTGGTAACCTATACCGCAGTTAATAATTTGGGTTGTTTTGATACATCAACCAAAACCATTAACGTACGTCCAAATCCAGTAGCGAGGCTGTTTAGAAACAACTCTTGCAGTAACCAATTTACTCAATTTACAGATAGTTCTACAGTTGCTGCAGGTAGTACAATTACCCAATGGGATTGGGATTTTGATAACAATGGAGTTACCGATAGCACCACGCAACACCCAAGCTATAAATTTACAAGTGCAAATAGTTTTAATACCAAACTAAAAGTAACTACCAATTTTGGGTGCCACCATACCGATAGTATAATTACAGTTGTAAATGCAAGCCCAACAGCTAATTTTAATACTACAAACACTTCAGTTTGTTTAAACGACTCCTTTGTTTTTAATAATTTATCTATAGGTTCAAATTTGTTTAAGTGGAATTTTGGGGAGGTAACAACAAATGTTACCGATACCGTAGTAGCTATACAAAAATACAAATACACCGACACCGGAACTTATTGGGTAAAACTGCAGGCGCAAAGTTTAGAAGGGTGTAAAGACTCGATTGCATTAGAGGTGAATTCGCGACCATTACCAAAAGCCAATTTTGTAATTAACGATTCAATTGGGTGTGCTCCTTTTAATTTTACTTTTAACAACACATCAACACTTGCTAATAGTTATTTATGGCTAGTAAATAATATCCAATCATCAACCCAAACCAATAGGGCCGATACTTTAATTAACCTAAGCGGGCAAATAGTAAATATTAAACTAATTGCATTAAACCAATACAATTGCAAGCCCGATACGGCTATAAAAACACTGTACACTTTTGGTAACCCAATACCTAATTTTACCATGAGTAAAGATAGTGGTTGTGGGCCAATGGAAGTTGCTTTTACCAACACTACACCTAATGGAATAAACTATGTGTGGGAACTTGGAAATGGCGAAACATCAACTAACACAAATGCCAATAGTATATATACTGCTGCATTAAATAGTGATAGCATTTTTACCATAAAATTAATTGCCATAAACGGGCCAGGTTGTGCAGATAGCATTAGTAAAACAGTGCGCGTTTTTCCTAATCCTAAAAGTATTTTTACTCCAAATATAAATACTGGTTGCGGGCCTTTGGGTGTAACTTTTAATAATGCTTCAACCCACAATTATGGTGGCACACAAAGTAACATGAGCTTTGCGTGGCAATTTGGTAATGGGCAATTATCAGCACAAACAAATCCAACAAATATTTTTAATGCATCTGCAATTCAAGATACTATTTACACTACCAAATTAATTGCATATAGTAGGTTTGGCTGTAGCGATACATCAACCGCAAATATTAGGGTTTACCCAAATGCTAAAGCAAGGTTTGTAATAAATAATCCTGCTGGCTGTGGTCCGTTAAATACTGGTTTTACCAATACATCTATTCCTAATGATACAGGTTCTATTGGCATAATGAGTTTTGCTTGGCTTATAGGCAATGGCCAAACATCAACACAAGTAAACCCAAGCGCAACTTACCTTGCATCAAACACAATTGATAGCGTTTACCAAGTAAGGTTAATAGCTT
>JAGPCI010000256.1 GCA_018058165.1 Bacteroidia bacterium | reverse complement strand
TCTACAGCTTTGGCTTGGTCTGGTGTGTCTTCGTAAATAAAACTTGCTTCTAATTCGGTTTGCAAATAATTATCTGGACTATGAGCAAAGCCAACAGCAGCCTTGCGTTGAGCATATAGTTTAATTAGGTCAAAGGCAATTTCTTTAACCTTGATTCTAGTTTTTTCTTTTAATTTATTCCAAACATCGCTACCTAATTTATTAATTTTTGGAACAGTTCCTTCTTTGCCAGTAAACTTAGAAATTTTATGAAGAGAGTTAATGTTTACATACAAAATATCACTGTCTTTATAAATAATTCTTACAGCTTCTTGCATTTTACCATTTACTTCCAACTTTTGCAAACCACTGTAACGCCCAACTCCATGATCTATATGTGTTACAAAATCTCCTGGTTGTAAATCTCTTAAAGTTTTTAAAGTAAGGGCTTTGTTTTTATTAAATGCTTGCTTAACTCGGTATTTGTGATAACGCTGAAAAATTTGATGATCTGTGTAACAAACAACTTTTAAATCGTTGTCTATAAAACCTTCATGTATAGATGTTGCAACAGGAACAAAATTAATCTCTGTATTTAAGTCTTTAAAAATAGAATATAGCCTTTCTAGTTGTTTTGCTTGTTCGGCAAAAATGTAAATGGTATAATTATTTTCTTCGTGTGCTTTTAAATCTTTAATTAATAAATCAAATTGTCGATTAAATGAAGGTTGTGTTTTGGTATTAAATGCAATTTCAATATTTGCCAAATGGCTTTTATAGCCAAACTCTACCAAATGACGTTGCTGCATTTGTCTTTCAATAGTAGCAGCAGGTACAAAATCTTCTAGCTTAACTTCTTTTAAAATTTTGGTGTCGTCTTCATCTTCATTCTCATCTTCTTTTTGCCCTTCGCCTCTCAGCTTAAGCCTTTCTAAAAACATTCCTAAATCTTCTTCTTGTACTTCAACTTTTTCTTTAATTACATCCCAATCCTTTAACCAAACAATGGTGTTTTCTGGCAAGAATTCAAACAAGGTAACTTTATCTCCACTATCAAATTGTGTTTCAACATTTGGTATAATTGAAACTTGCAAAAGCTTGCGTTCACTTAATTGCGTTTCTGGATCAAAAATTCTAATACTATCTACTTCGTTGCCAAATAATTCAACTCTGTAAGGCTTTTCATTACCAAAACTATAAATATCTAAAATGCCACCACGTAAAGCAAATTGTCCTGGTTCGTACACAAAATCAGTTCTTTCAAAACCATACATCACAAACAGTTCCATTATACTATCTAGATTAATGGTATCGTTTGCTTTAATGCTAATAATGTTGCTGCTTAAAGTTTTTGGCAACACTACTTTTTCAAATAAAGCTTCGGGATAAGTAATGATAATTTTTTTATTGCCACCTTGAGAAAGTTTGGTCAGCATTTCTGTTCTCAGCATAATGTGAGATGAATTGAGCAACCTAAAATTCTTTCTGTTTTTAAATGATGAAGGGAAATAAAATAGATCTAATGCCGATGTTAAGTTTTCAATTGTATTGTGAAAATAAGCAGCTTCCTCACTATCGTTTAATACAACTAAATGATTTAAGCCTTGTGTTTTTTCGTTGTTGAAAATGCTACTCACTACAAATTCTGAACTACTGCCCAATAAATTTTTTAAATAAATTTTTTGAGTATCGGCAAAAAGAAGCATGTCCGCCAATTGTAAAAGGAGGGGAGTTTGTTTGTAATTATCTAACAAAGCACTCAGGTTCATAAAGAGCTGCAAATATAGCTGTACAATTAATTATAATTGCAATCGTTTGCGTAAAACAAAGCAATTACAGCATAGAGTTATTTGTACTTTAGTACTTTAATTATTGCCATGAAGTTATTATTTTCATTCGTTTTTGTAGTTTTTCATTCTATTGTATTCGCTGCAACTTATTACGTTTCCCCAACAGGTACAGATACCAACAATGGCTCATTGGCATTTCCTTTTAAAACAGTTACAAAAGCAATCAGTTCTGCTGTTGCTGGAGATATTATTTATTTAAGAGGAGGCACACATGTATATACAACAAGAATAAATATTTCAAAAAATGGGACATCTGCCAATCGGTTTTATTTACTGGCTTATCCTGGAGACGCAAGGCCAGTTTTAGATTTTTCTGGCATGGCAATTAATTCTAGTAATCGAGGTATTGATATTAGTGGAAGCTATTGGTATTTTAAAGGGTTTGATATTTATAAAGCAGGCGATAATGGTATGTTTATTAGTGGAGCATTTAATGTTGTTGATTTTTGTTCTTTTTATGAAAATGCAGATACAGGGTTACAACTTGCAAATGGTGCCAACAACAATCAAATTATAAATTGCGATTCATATTTTAATAAAGATGTAACCGATGGAAATGCAGATGGTTATGCTGCAAAGCTAGATGTTGGCACTGGCAATAGTTTTAAGGGTTGTAGAGCTTGGCAAAATAGTGATGATGGTTGGGATGGATTATTAACAACAGGCTTAGGAACCAACCCATCAACTACTTACGATAGTTGTTGGTGTTTTATGAACGGGTATTTAAAAACTGGTGTTGCAAGTGTTGGAAATGGCAATGGTTTTAAAGTTGGTGGAAATAATGAAAGACATGATGCTATTTTAACACGCTGCTTAAGTGCATTTAATAGAGTAAAAGGATTTGACCAGAATAACAACAATGGCTCTATGATTTTATACAATTGTACTGGTTATAAAAACAAACCCAATTTTGGGATGAACAATAACGACCCAGATGCAGGCAAGGTGATGATTGTAAAAAATAGTATTTCCTATGCAGGGCTTTCTGCTGATGTTTTTAGAACAGTTTGTGTAAGAACAAATAATAGTTGGCAAATAAGTGGGTTTACAGTGAGCAATGCCGATTTTTTAAGTGTAGATTCAATTGGGTTAAGAAACCCTCGTAATGCAAATGGTACTTTACCTATTATTAATTTTATGCAATTAGCAACTGGTAGAACAATGGTAAATGCAGGTGTTGATGTTGGTTTGCCTTACAGTGGCACTGCCCCAGATTTGGGAGCTTTTGAAACAGCAGCTGTTGTACCGGTAAGTTTGCTATTTTTTAATGGTGCAATAAAAAACAATCAAATTTTACTTACTTGGGGTACAGCTTCAGAATTGAATAACAATGGATGGGATATTGAACGAGTAAACTTAAATAATGCAAACCCTTTTGTGTGGCAAAAAATTGGATTTGTTGTTGGCAACAAACAAAGTAATGCTGTTGTAAATTATACATTTAGCGATAAAGATGTTTTGCAAGGCAATACGTATCAATATAGATTAAAACAAATGGATGCTGACGGAAGTGTACAGTACAGTAAAGTGCTAACAATTAAAGTTGCCAATCGTAAAAATGAAGATGCCGTTTTCATTTATCCAAACCCTGTAAAAAATGTAGCAAATGTTCAATTTACAGTAAGTAAAGCTGGTAATGTGAAATTGCTGGTGTTTAATGCAAATGGTCAGTTGGTAGCAACAGAAGCGAATGCTTTTTACAATGCAGGTGTATATAATACTCAAATAATACTAACTAAATTACCTGCGGGAAAGTACATGGTACAATTAATTACAAAAGAAGAAACTACTTCTAAAGAAATAATTAAGGTAAACTAATTGTGCTTTCTTAACTGCTGTAATGTTGCTCTTAAATCTTTTGGTACCTCGGCTTCTAAGCTAACTTTTTCGTTGTTAAAAGTAAATTGCAGTTTAAAAGAGTGCAATGCCAATCTGTTTAGCATGGGTTTCTCTTCATCTTCTTTTTTAGATAAGTTAAATTTCTTTTTAAATGAAGATAGTAACAAAGGCTTTCCATCGCCATACAATTCATCACAAACAATACTGTTGCCAATATGCTTCATGTGTACACGAATTTGGTGTGTACGGCCTGTATGTATTTGAAATTGAACCCAAGAAAAAAATCTAAACGA
>JAGPCI010000255.1 GCA_018058165.1 Bacteroidia bacterium | reverse complement strand
TTTCTATGCTGATTTACCAAAAGGTTATCAAATTTCGCAAGACAAAACCCCCATTTGCGAAAACGGATATATTGATATTAAACTAAAAGATGGCACCGAAAAACGTGTTGGTTTAATACGTATACACATGGAAGAAGATACCGGGAAAAGTATGCACGACCAAGATGTGTATGATACTTTAATAGACTACAACCGTGCAGGAACAGCTTTGGTAGAAATGGTGTCGTTGCCCGATATGCGTGGTGGCGAAGAAGCTTATCAATTTTTAACAGAAGTGCGTAAATTGGTACGTTATTTAGGTATTTGCGATGGTAACATGGAAGAAGGCAGCATGCGTTGTGATGCGAATGTTTCTGTAAGAATAAGAGGCGCGAAAGAATATGGAGTGAAGGTTGAAGTAAAAAACATGAACTCGATTAGAAACGTACAGCGAGCCATAGATTTTGAAATTATCCGTCAGATTGATGCCATTGAAACAGGCGAAAGAATATACCAAGAAACCCGCACTTTTGAAGCCACAAAAGGTGTAACAATTGTTATGCGTACCAAAGAAGGCGCAAGTGATTACCGTTATTTTCCTGAACCTGATTTACCACCTTTGCACATTACCCAACATTTTATTGATGAAGTAAAACAACTTATGCCGCAATTGCCAAAAGCATTGTTTGCTAAGTTTACAAACGAATACGGATTAAGCGAATATGATGCAGGTGTATTAACCGAAAGCAGAGAAATTGCTGAATATTTCGAAGCCATTTTACAACATACCAATAATACCAAAGCTGCTGCAAATTGGGTAATGGTGGCAGTAAAAGGTTACTTAAACGAAAATGCAATTGACATTTCAGACTTTGTTTTAAAGCCCGCACAAATTGCCGAAATTATTTTATTGATAGATGATGGTAAAATAAGCAACTCGGTGGCAACACAAAAAGTGTTTGGCGAATTGGTAAATCAACCCACAAAAACCGCCTTACAAATTGCCGAAAGTTTAAACTTATTGCAAGAAAGTAACAGTGATGATTTGCAACAATGGATTGATGCTGCCATTGCTAAATTTCCTGAAAAAGTAACCGAATACAAAGCTGGTAAAGTTAGCCTTGTAGGCTTATTTATGGGCGAAGTAATGAAACTGAGTAAAGGTAAAGCCGACCCCAAAGTGGCAAGCCAAATGGTTAAAGATACCTTAGATAAAAAATAAATTGATTGATTTAATTATACAAAAAATCAAACCCAAAAATGAGAAATATATTTATAGCAATTACATTATTATTGGTTGTAGCATGCGCTAAGCCTGAAGAAAAAAAAGGATTTACAATTAAAGGAACCATTAATAATTTAGATGGCAGTGTATTAACTTTACAAGAACTTACACCTAAAGGATTGGTGTTTATCGACTCTGCAGAAATAGCTAAAGATGGTACTTTTGAGTTTAGTGGCAATATAACAGAACGTACTTTTTGTGTTATACAAATGAACAATAGCGCAGCTGTTTTAGTTGTTGATTCGATGGCTGAAATTGTAATGGATATTGATGCCAATAAGCCTGAAGATTTTACAGTAAAAGGTAGTGCCGAAACCGAGAAATTAAAACAGCTATTATTGGTTAATAGCAACTATATGGTATTGGTAAAAGCCCTTGAAACCAAATATGCTGAGTATGGCGAAAATATGCCACCACCAAACATTCAAGAAAAAATGCGTTTTGAGTATGATAGCTTAATGAAAGCGCGCGAAGCAGAATTACAACAAACGTCATTACAATTAGAAAACTCGTTAGTGCCGTATTTTGCTACAAATTATTTATTACCACAATCAAACTTTGATTTTTTAAAATTAATTGATGATAAAAACTACGCGTTGTTTTCGGGTAGTAAGTATGCAAAAGACTTACACAAACGCATTGAGTTATTAAGCAAAACAGCTGTTGGAAGTACAGCTCCAGACATTGTTTTACAAGACCCATTTGGTAAAACAATTTCGTTATCGAGTTTACGTGGCAAAACAGTATTAATAGATTTTTGGGCTAGCTGGTGCAAACCTTGCCGCGAAGAAAGTCCTAATTTGGTTAAGGCATACAACAAATACAAAACAAGCGGTTTTGAAGTATTTAGTGTTTCGCTTGACGACAACAGAGATGCTTGGCAAAAAGCAATTAACGATGATAAATTACTTTGGACACATGTAAGTGATTTAATGAAATGGAATTCATCGGTAGTAAGTTTATACAATATCGAGTCTATTCCTTTTACTGTTTTAATAGATGGCAATGGTAAAATAATTGCTAAAAACTTACGTGGTAAAGCGTTAGATGAAAAACTTGCAGAAGTTTTAAAATAAGCATTACATAAACAGTATTAACGGAGACAGTAATAATTAATACTGTCTCCGTTTTTTTTTACAAAATACGCAGATTGATACTTCATTAATGCAATTACGCATTTGCCATCAATTGATATTTGTATTGTAGTAATTACCGTTAAACCTGAAAGTGCTAAACAATAAGTTTTAGACCAATTTGCTGATGTCAGCAATATGGTTGATGTTTGTGTTGGATTACCAGAAAAAGCAGTAAAATAATTTATAACCTCTAAGGCTTCTCCATCAATCACTAATATATTACCTTAGCCACTTAACATTAACTTAACTTTTACGTAATATTGAACTTATAAGAAACCCCGAATGTTACAGAAAAATACAGACATGGAAAATGCACACAAGATTTTAGTTGTGGATGACGAGAATGACATTTTAGAATTTATTCAATACAACCTAAAAAAAGAGGGATACGATGTTTATTTGGCCCAAAATGGACAAGAGGCAATTACCATTGGAAAAAAAATAAAGCCCGACTTAATTTTATTAGATGTAATGATGCCCGTGATGGATGGCATTGAAGCATGTAAACAAATAAAAGCCGACCCTGATTTTAAGAAAACATTTGTGGTGTTTTTAACAGCGCGTGCCGAAGAGTACAGTGAGATTGCAGGATTTAATGCAGGTGCCGATGATTACATTGCCAAACCAATTAAACCACGCGTATTATTAAGCCGAATAAGTGCAATTTTAAGGCGAAAAAGTAAAGACGTGGTTGAACAAAAAATTGTAGCAAGCAACTTAATTATAGATAGAGAAACTTTTTTGGTTTACCGTGGTGATGAAAAAATACAACTGGCCCGAAAAGAATTTGAACTATTGTTTTTATTAGCAAGTAAGCCCGGCAAAGTATTTACCCGAGATTTTATTTTAGAAAAAGTTTGGGGTGATGAGGTGTTGGTTGTGGATAGAACCATTGATGTACACATTCGTAAACTGCGCGAAAAACTAGGAGACGAATATATTGGCACAGTAAAGGGTGTGGGATATAAATTTGAAATATGATAAGAAATCCGAAACCGTTTTACCTCACCATTGCTATATCAATAGTATTGGCCATATTAATAGCTGCTACAAGTTTTGTATTAAGCAGTAGCTTACGGATTTCGTTAGTAATATTTACTGTAACATTTATTTCAAGTTTTTTATTGTATTTTTTTAGTGTGGAGTATTTTATTTACCGTAAAATTAAGCTCATTTACAAAACCATTCATAGCTTAAAAACCCAAAAATACGATGCGCAACTAAGCAAATACAGCCTGCTAAACGACCCAATTTCTAAAATGAATAAAGAGGTGATAAGTTGGGCCCGCGATCAAAAGCATCAAATGGATGAACTTAAGCGATTAGCCGAATTTAGAAAAGAATTTTTAGGCAATGTAAGTCACGAGTTAAAAACCCCCATATTTAACATTCAAGGGTACATACATACATTAATTGATGGAGCAATAGACGACCCCGAAGTAAACATTCGGTTTTTAACCAAAGCTGCAAAAAGTGTAGATAGATTGGGTGATTTAGTGGCTGATTTATTGGCCATTTCGCAATTAGAAAGTGGTGAATTAGCCATGGAAATTGAACAGTTTGACATTAATGCATTGG
>JAGPCI010000254.1 GCA_018058165.1 Bacteroidia bacterium | reverse complement strand
ACCCAAACAATTTTTTAAACTTAGGTAACTCGTTATTTAAGGCTTCGTTTATTTTAATTTCTCCAGTGGTCAATTTATTAAAGTTAATAATTGGTGCATGTAAATGGTGTGTTATTGTGCTTAACTCCTCATGGGTAAAAAGCCCGCTAGCATTTACCAATGCTTGTGCTACATTATATTGTGGCAACATTTTTCCATCATCAATTTTTATACAAACACCCAAATTTTGTTCAGTAAAAGTCATACAAAAAATGCCTTCAGCACCTGTTTTTCCAATAATTTTGGGAGCAGTAATTTGCATCATATCCGTACAATAACGTTTGCTTCCGGCCACCATAAACGGATATTTACTTACCGCATCAACAATAGTTTTACAGGCCTGTTGTATAACTTCTGGTAAGTGTTGGTTGCTTGCTAAATTCTTATATCCTATTGCTTGATTAATAACTGGCACACTATAAATTGGTGCACTACATCCATCTAAAGCAGTAAGCATATTTTGTAATGGATATTCATACATCAATGCGCAAGTTGCCTTAATAGTTACCTGCAATGGGTGATTAGGATTAATATAATCATCCGTTGGCCAACCCATCAACACACATGTAGCCAACATGCCAGCATGTTTACCACTGCAATTGTTATGTATGTGGTGTGGCTTTAAATCGGCCTTAATTAAGGCATTTGCATCTTTTTTACTGCTTGGATATTGTGCGCCACAGTTTAAATATTCTGGAGTTAAACCAATTTTATTTAAGATGGAATTTACCAGTTCTAGGTGTTCGTTTTCTGCATTGTGCGAACCACACATAATGGCAATTTCTTGTAAGGTAAATCCAAATTTTTGAATGCCGCCATGTTCAATTAATGGAATAACCTGAAACAGTTTCATTGCACTACGTGGGTAACAAATTTGTTGCACATTGCCCATACTAAATACAACTTGGTTTTGTGCATTAACAACACAAATTACACCTCTATGAAAACTCTCTAATAGGCCACCTCTATATACATCAACTAAAATTGGATTCATGTTTAAATGCTGTTTAAATAATAATTAATTGGTTAGCAAATATTACTTCTTATACTTAAATATTGTGGTAAAATTTCAATCTCAAACCTATCCGATTCCATATACTCGCCATCAAGGTGTGCTTTTAATTTTTGTGTTGCAATAACCGTAATTTTTTTGGCCGCTTGATGGGTTACAAATGGCAAATTTTGGTTTATATGATTACCTTTTTCTAACACTGGCAAATACCGTAAACGCTTAAAAATTGGCAATTTGCTAATACAAATAAACTCCAGCAAACCATCGTTGGTATTGGCCATTGGCGCAATATTAAATCCACCACCATAAGTTTTTCCGTTTGCAGCACTTATCATAAAAACATCGCAAACTATGGTTGTGTCATCAACCAAAATAGTTACACTTGTTTCTTTATAAAACAACAGTAAGCTAATAACGGTACTGTAATATGCCGCCTTGCCTTTAAATAATTTTTTGGCTAATAAACGTTTCACAACCCAACCATCAAACCCAATACCTGCACCATTTAAAAACAATTTGTTATTACATACTCCAGCATCAGTTTTTTGAGGTGTAGCGAATACAGCCATCTCAAATTGTTGTTGCATTGTACTATTGGGGAGTAATAAATTAGCAATATCATTTCCTGTTCCGCAGGCAATTATGCCAATAGGAATGTTAATATTTTTAAAATGATTGAGGGTATAATTAATGGTTCCATCGCCACCCATAATTACCAAATCGGTAAATGTGTTTAAGTTTTGCGGAAGGTTATTGGTAAAAGAGGTAAAGTTAATTTGTTGTTGTTTTAAATAGTCTTCAAACATTGGCAAAAGCTTTAATGGCATGCCTTTACCCGATTTTGGATTGCAGATAATTGCAATATGTTTAGCACTATTCAAAATAAAGTTTAGTGAATTAAAACGCCTTTACCCTCGCGAATAACTTCTAATTCATCATTGCTACAATTTACAATGGTTGAAGGAATATTTCCACCTGCACCACCATCTATTACACAATCTACTTGGTGTTCGTATTTATTATAAATCTCTTCGGGGTCGGTCATGTATTCAAGTATTTCATCATCATGAATTATAGAAGTTACCACCAATGGAATTCCTAACTCTCTGATAATAGTTTGTGCAATGGCATTATCAGGCACACGAATACCTATTGTTTTTTTTGAACTACTAAAATACTTGGTAACGTTGTTATTTGCTTTTAAAATAAAGGTAAACGGACCAGGTAAATTATTTTTTAACAACCTAAAAATAGACCTATCAATGTGGGCAGTATAATCAGAAATATTAGATAAATCTGAACATATAAGCGAGAAATTTACCTTGTCAGATTTTTTGCCAGATATACGCGCCATACGCTCAATAGCTTTTTTACTATCAAGTTTACAAGCCATGGCATAAATGGTATCTGTAGGAATAATAATTACTCCATCTTTATGCAAAATATCTAGCACTTTTTTTAAGTCGCGTATATTGGGATTTTCGGGATGTAACTCTAATAACATAGCGCTAAGGTAATATATTGCTTACAAATAATTAAACCTTGGTAATGTTATTGCTTAAGTATGATAGGTATCAACCCAAAACATTTGGGAGTTACTATGGTATTTATAAATTGATTGCGAATAATTATTACTAACTAGCCTACAAAACGCGTATTTTCGTTAGCTAAACTGTTGAGTAAGGAATTATTTGTGCCTAAAAAAATACTTAAAATAATAGCTAAAACACTTCTATACACAAGTCTTACGCTTGTACTATTAATGCTATTAATCGGTTTTACCATTCAAATTCCCAGTGTACAAACATATTTGGTAAAGCAGGCAACAAGTTTTGTAAGCAATAAAACACACACTAAAGTTGAGTTAAATTACATTGGTATAAGTTTCCCAAAATCTATTGTGCTTGAAGGATTATTTGTTGAGGATGTTACACACGATACTTTGCTAAGTTTAAATAAACTGATGGTTGATGTAAACATGCTGAGTTTATTTAACAAAAACCTAAATATAAATAACCTTGAAATTACTGGAGCTACCGTAAAATTAAAACGTTCGTTACCTGATAGTACTTTTAATTTTCAGTTTTTAATTGATGCATTTGCTGGCCCTAAAGATACTGTTGAAGTTTTAACTGCAGAAAAAAGTGGTAAACCATTTAAAATAAGTTTATCAGATTTGGTGTTACATGATGTTAGTTTTTTGTTGCATGATGATGTGGCAGGAACCAAACTAAATACGCAAATTGGATTATTAAAACTTGAAGTAAACGAGATAAATTTAGACAGTATGTTGTTTGATGTAAATGAGGTATTGCTGCAAAACAGTTATGCTACATTTGATATTTACAAACCATCAACCCCAAACAAACCAATAGATACTACTACAACACTACTACCCTACTTAAATGTAAATAATATTACCATAAGCAAATGCGGCTTTGTATTTACCAATAAACCACAACAATCTAATTTTGATTTTAGTATTGAACGTTTAATAGCATTGCCTAAAACAATTAATTTAAACAACTCCATAATTGAGGTAAACAGCATAAGCCTACAAAAACCTGTTGTAAAAATTGCTATGAAAAGTACTGATAGCAGTAATGATAAAGGCACTAATGATACAACTTCGAGCAATTGGCAAATAAAAGTTGGCAAAACAAGTTTGGTTGATGGTAATTTTAAAATGGATTTTACCAATGTGCCTAAACTAAAAAATGGCATGGATTACAAACACCTTTTTGCGCAACAAATAAATGTAAATGCCGAAGATTTAGAATATAGTACTGCACTTATAAAAGGCAATTTAAAACAAGTTAGTTTTAACGAACAATGTGGACTTGTGTTAAAAAAACTAAGTACTAGGTTTGAGTATGATAACCAACATGCAGAACTGGCAAACTTGCACCTTGAAACACCAAGAACAACGA
>JAGPCI010000253.1 GCA_018058165.1 Bacteroidia bacterium | reverse complement strand
CAAATACTGTGTAATTGGCGGCCAAGTTGGTTTTGCTGGTCATTTAGTAATTGCAGATGGAAGTCAGTTTGGTGCACAAAGCGGAGTAGGCGGAAACATAGTTCAAGAAAATGGCAGATGGTTTGGTAGCCCAGTGATAGAATTGCGCCAAGCGCTTAAGGCGGGTGTAGTATATCGTAATTTACCAACACTCGAAAAACGAGTACAAGAGTTAGAAAAATTATTAAAGGATAAAATATAAAGGTTTTTTAAATTGAAACAGACAACAATAAAAAAGGCAGTAAGTATTAGTGGCGTTGGTTTGCATACTGGACAAAATGTAACACTTACTTTTTTACCTGCAAGCGATAATCACGGTATTAAATTTCAGCGTATTGATTTACAAGGTCAACCAATTGTTGATGCAGATGTAGATAATGTAGTAGACACATCACGCGGAACTACAATAGAGCAAAATGGCGCTAGAGTAGCAACTGTTGAGCACGTAATGGCATCGTTAGCAGGATTAGAAATTGATAATTGTTTGATGCAAATAGATGCAGCGGAAACGCCCATAATGGATGGCAGTTCTAGGTATTTTATTAAAGCATTAAAAGATGCAGGCATTCAAGAGTTAGAGTTAGAAAGAGAATATTTTTCGATACCGCATAACGTTTATTACAACGAAACTGAACGTAATATTGAAATGATTGCCATGCCTTTGGATGATTATAGATTAACCGTAATGGTTGACTATAATTCGCCAGTTTTAGGTAGCCAACACGCTTCAATTACTAGTTTAAAAGAGTTTGAAACAGACTTGGCAAGTTGCCGTACATTTTGTTTTTTACACGAGTTAGAAATGTTGCTTAAACATGGTTTAATACAAGGTGGCGATTTAAATAATGCCATTGTAATTGTAGATCGTGTAATAAAAGACGAAGAGATGGAGCATTTGGCTAAATTATTTAATAAGCCAAAAGTAGAAGTTCGTAAAGAAGGGATTTTAAACAATGTGGAGCTGCGTTTTCATAACGAACCTGCAAGACATAAACTACTTGATTTAATTGGCGATTTAGCCTTAATTGGCATACCAATTAAAGCTCAAATAATGGCTGCAAGACCTGGCCATGCTGCAAATGTTGAGTTTGGAAAACGGATTAAAGCTTTGATTAAAAAAACTCGTTCAACAAATAATATTCCTAAATATAATCCCAATAAAGAGCCAGTTTTTACCATTAATGACATAAGCCGATTTTTACCTCATAAATATCCATTTTTATTGGTTGATAAGGTAATTGAAATGGGAAAAAGTCACATTGTAGCTATTAAAAACGTTACCATGAATGAGCCTTTTTTTCAAGGACATTTTCCGGGAAACCCAGTAATGCCAGGTGTTTTAATTATTGAAGCCATGGCGCAAGCTGGTGGTGTAATGATTCTTTCGCAGGTTGAAGACCCAGAAAATTACAATACTTACTTTATGAAAATTGACAATGCCAAGTTTAAAGAAAAGGTGTTACCCGGTGATACTTTAATTTTTAAATTAGACATGATAGCCCCAATTAGAAGAGGTGTGTGTATGATGAAAGCTTATGCCTATGTGGGCGAAAAGTTGGTTTGTGAGGCTGAATTGATGGCGCAAGTTGCCAAAAAAGTATAAAATTAGAAGCAATAAATAGCAAAAATATAAACAAATGATTCAGACTTTAGCATACATTGACCCACAAGCCAAAATTGCTGCTAATGTAGTAGTTGAGCCATTTACGGTTATACACAAAAACGTAAGCATTGGCGAAGGAACTTGGATTGGTCCAAATGTTACTATATTCCCTAATACTAAAATTGGCAAAAACTGTAAAGTATTTCCAGGCTCGGTTTTAGGTGCAGTGCCACAAGATTTAAAATTTAATGGCGAAGAAACTGAAGTGATAATTGGTGATAATACCACTATTCGCGAATCTGTTACCATTAATCGTGGTACAGTAGATAAAATGAAAACCCAAGTAGGTAACAATTGTTTACTTATGGCTTATGTTCATTTAGCACACGATTGTTCTGTTGGTGATAATGTAATTATTGCTAATGGTGTGCAAGTTGCAGGCCACGTAACTATTGATGATAATGCAAGGATTGGTGGACTTTGTGCCATACATCAATTTGTAAATATTGGCCGCCATGTTATGATAGAAGGTGGAAGTATGATTACCAAAGATGTACCTCCGTTTGTTAAAGCTGGTCGTTATCCTTTATCATACGAAGGTGTAAACTCTGTGGGTTTGCGCAGAAGTGGATTTAACAACGAAAAAATTAACGAAATACAAGATATTTACCGTGTGCTTTTTGTGCACAATACTAATATTAGTAAAGCAGTTAAGGTTGTGCAAACACAAATGTCGGCAACATTAGAGCGTGATGAGATATTAAGTTTTATTGGCGACTCAGAACGTGGTGTAATGAAAGGATTTCAATTACGTAAATCATAAAAATGCTGCAATTTAATTTGCAACAAGTAGGTAAGCGTTTTGGCAAACAATGGCTTTTTAAAAACATTTCTGCCATTTTAGCTCAAGGTAAAACTTATGCGCTTACTGGTAATAATGGTAGTGGTAAATCTACCTTGTTGCAAATTATCTATGGTTATCAATCTGCATCAAAAGGTGTTATTGAATTAACTAACACCCAAACAACAATTCCTAATCCTAAAATACATTCTTTAATATCGTATGTGGCGCCTTATTTAGATTTGCCAGACGAGCTAACTCTTGAAGAACAACTTACGTTTCATTTTAACTTTAAAACATTGCAAGATGGTGTTACCATTAATGATGTAATTAATGAAATTTGGTTGGATGAAAGTAGACATAAAAAAGTAAAACACTTTAGCAGCGGAATGAAACAACGGGTAAAACTTGCCCAAGCATTTTATGCAAACTCCCCTATTCTATTTTTTGATGAACCTTGCACAAACTTAGATGCTAAGGGCATTGCATGGTATCGCGACATGGTGCTAAAGCACCGTAAAAACAAATTGGTTGTTATAGCATCAAACCAAACTTTTGAGTATGATTTTGCTGATGAGGTAATACATGTAGGCGAATAGTTTTTATTGCCCAATAATTACTTTTCCTGAATCAAAAAAGTTATTGTTTTTTATTTGATACAAGTACATTCCTGGTTTTAACAAACCAATATTTAAACTATTTTCTCCCTGTGTTAAATTGTTTTCAAACACTACTTCACCCAAAATATTTAATAGCGTAAATTTAAAATTATTGGTTGAAGGGTTATTAATATGTAACCAATTTGTAGCTGGATTTGGATAAATAGTAAACTTAGGCGAAACCATTCTTTCTGCTACTCCTACATTTTCGGGCCAAGGATTACCCCAAACGGATGCTGCTTTTTTATAATAAATCAAGTGGTTTGCATGGCTAATTGCATCAAAAATATCTTTGTATGTATTTTCATAATAAGGTCCACCTGCCCCCTTATAATAATACAATTTCTCGTTATAGGCATCAATTGCTATCGATGCACAGGTATCATTCCGTTTAAATAGTACATCACTTAATACCGTATATTTTTCTAAGGTGTTTTTAGATAATGTGATGGTAAATATTTTGTCAATATCATTTGGTGGATAAGCCGATGTTACTCCTGGTAACCTATCTAACAAGCTATCGTGTTTTAAAAGTATATCGATAGTATCAACTTTAATTGATGAATGCGCTGCTTCATTATTCTTAATCACACAATATTGTCTTCGTGTAAACGAATATAATATACTATCGTTCATGTCGTTTTTTTGATAAACTTTGTAAATACTTCTACAAGTATCGGCAGTTAACGAGCGTGTATTAGTACTATTATTCCATGTACTTATATAATTGAAAGTAAGGTAATGGAATTCATAACCAATATCATAATTGTAAATATCGCGCCAAGTTATATTTTGTATGGGTAAATTGGTATTTGAATTGCTTATTAAAGTAAGTGTTTTGGGTTGAACTAAATTATTAAAAATAGCATTTTTAAAGCT
>JAGPCI010000252.1 GCA_018058165.1 Bacteroidia bacterium | reverse complement strand
GGTATTGAGCATGTAAAAATGTATGTGAGGTAAAATTAAGTTGTCTTTGGAAGTGGGTTAACAAGTTGGAGAGGGTTACAAAGATTCTAATGTTTTGTAATCCGAAAAATATTATAGAAAAAGTTAGGCTAAATAGCAAAAAAAAATTACAAGATGAGGCAAATCCTCAACCTTGTAATTTTTGTAACTTGCTAACCTTGTAATTGAAAAACTTCCTAAGGGAAAAAATATTGCACTAAGAAAAACATTAAGTTGAAATGAATCCTCCCTAACCTTGTAATTCTCTAAACTATTCCTTTATAAAACTTGTGTAATAAACTCCGTCATCCGTTTTAATCATACATTTATATAACCCCATTTTGTAATCAGAAACACCAATTGCAGGGATTAAATTGTTGGTAAAATTACCAGTTGTAACCATTCTTCCTAAAGCATCAATAATACTATAAGTGCCGCTGGTATGGTGTGGTAAAGAAGACAAATCGAAGTTGATATTATTTTGAGTTGGATTTGGATATGCTTTAATTTCTACTGGAGCATTGGCCGGAAATATACCGCCTAAACCGGTTGGTAAAAATATTCTAAATTGATAACTATCCCCAGAGTCAATTCTGCTGCCCTTAAATGTAGTACCTTTTGGATGATAATATGTAGCTAAAAATATGGCAATACGGTATGCACCAACCTGTGATGAATCTCCTTGTCCTGTTAATAAAGCACAACCTCTACCACCGCCTGGTATTGCACAACGGCTTAAACATTGGTAACTGTAATTTGCAGGAATTCCTCTTAGGTCTAGCATAATTACAGAGTCAATTACAACATCCACCAATGAGCCATTAAAGAATGTTGAAGTGTCTAATGGAGCTTTAAAACTTAATACTTCGTTATATGGACTTCCTACATAAGAATAGGGCAATTCTGCTGGCGAAAATCCTGTTGTTGTTAAATTAGGGTCGGGTGTACATTGTGCATTTGTTTTTACAATAAAAGCAAATAAACTAAGGCAAATTAATAGTAGTTGTTTTTTCATTTTTGGTGTTTTAATACCATGCAATATACTACTTTACCTTTAATCATACTCAACCTAAAAATTAGCCAATAAAATTAAATAACGTTACTAACTCCTTAGGGTTAACTTCTTCAATAAGGCCAATTGGAGTTTTTGTGCTAATTTTATAATTACCTACACGCATACGCACCAAGCGCAATGTAGGATGACCAACTACGGCAGTCATTTTTCTTACTTGCCTAAATCGGCCTTCTTTTAAAGTTATGCTTAGCCAGGTATGTGGATTATATTTATGATATCGCACACGTGGATATCGCTCAAAAAAGTTTGCATCTTCATCGGCAATGCGTTTTACCTTGGCTGGTTTTGTTTTGTACAAAGTGCTTTGGTGCGAAATGTCAACTCCTTCTTCCAATAAGTTTATGGTATCATTAGTAACATCACCTTCTACCAAAACCCAGTATTCTTTTTCTACCTGATGGGCCAATAAATGTTGATGAAATTGGCCATTGTTGCTAAGTAATAATAGTCCTTCGCTAGGTTCGTCAAGTCGCCCAATTGGCATCACATCTTCGTCTAATGTATATAAATCGCCTAATAGTTTTTTGTTATTATGCTCGCACACAAATTGGCTTAAATATCCAAATGGTTTGTAAATGGCATAATACTTAAAAATTTTTTCATTCATCTGCGCAGCATTTTCCTTCGTGTACTTCTTTTATCCAAGTTTCATCTGTAATTGTTTGGGTTGATGGTGTTGGTTTTTCGGTGCACCAATCACATGGTTCGCCATTATCGGTATATCCTCTTCCTTCGCATAATGGGCATAAATAACCACATCCAGCCATAATTAATTTTTTGTGATGTTAGGATGCAAAAATAACAAACTAAATATACTAATCGTGCAGTATGTTTAATACTTGCATTAGTTGTTGTGCGGTATCTTGTGTGGCATCAATCCAATTAATCACTTGGCCATCCTTTTCCATCTTTCTAAAATAGGTCATTTGTCGTTTACTAAATTGGTGGATGGCAATGTTCAATAATTCTTGAAGCGCATCCTCACTCATCAAACCCAATAGATGTTGCGAAACAAACTTATACTCTAGCCCATAATATTGTAATTGAGGGTGGGTAATACCTTCATTAAGTAAGTTTTTTACTTCTTCAATCAAACCATTTTGTAACCTGTAGTTCAGCCTATTTGTAATGCGTTCTTTTCTAATTTCTTTATCAATATCTAGCCCAATAATAATTGGCTTTATAATGGGTTCAATGGAAGTTTTAAAATTATTGTTAATTAAATAATGGTTAATTTCAATAGCCCTAATGGTTCGTTTTTGGGTTGATAAATCGGCCTTGTTGGTAAAATTTGTTTGAGGCATTTTATTAAAATAAACCACAAGTTCAACATGCGTTTTATTGCTAATTTCGGTTCGCAAAGCATAATTATTTGGAACACCAGCATAAGTTAAATTTCTTAATACACTATCAATGTATAACCCTGTGCCACCACATAAAATAGGGGTTATATTTTGTGTTTGTAATTGATTAAACAAGGCATAAAAATCTGTTCTAAATTGGTGCAAATTATACTGCTCTCCTGGTTCAATAATATCGATTAAATAATAGGGTATAGGGTGGTTATTTACCAAATAATCATGATAATCTTTACCCGTGCCAATGTTCATACGTTTGTATACTTGTCTGCTATCAGCACTAATCACAACAGATTTAAGTGCGTACGCCAATTGTGCTGCAAGTTTTGTTTTGCCACAAGCGGTTGGTCCAAGTATTACAATTAAATTATGCTGCATGGGTAATTGTCAAATATTATCTTTTATCCAAAACAAACTTAAGGCTTCCTGCATTCCAAATTTTTAAAAAACTGGCTGCTTTGTTTTCTTGTTTTTCGGCCACACGTGCCAAAGTATTTTCATTTAAAAAAAAGATATTTGGTGGTGATTTTTCAATTAAATTAAATCCAAGTTTTAAGTAGCTTTCTCCAGTGCTCCAATCGCAATCGGCATAAGTCATTATGTGTTTAGCATGGGTTGTTAATATAAAATTACTAATAAGTTTACTAAATCCTCCAACCACATTTAAGCCTAATTTATTTGCAAAACGTTCAAGTTCAAAACTGCGATAATATACAGGTCCATCATACATGGTTCGGGCTTTGCTAAATGTGGCTACAGCTACAATTTCATCATTAAATTTTAAGCCAAATTTATAATATGCATTGGTATCCCCTTGCAAGTGGTTAAGGCGTAAAAATGTACTCGCTTGTAACTTGTTTAGCCTAACAACTTGGGTTTGCCTGGCATGTATTTTTTGGCTAAATCCAAGTAGTGATTTTATGCGTTGTTTTACCTGTTCAGGTTTTAGTTTCCATACATCTTCCCAAATATTTATTACCTTATATTTTTGGGTAACAAACTGCTCGGCAAAGTTGGTGAAAAAGTTTAAAGAAATGGCTGTATTTTTAAACTCTTCAATTCTAATAAATTGAATAATAATATTGTGTTGTTCTAATTTGTATAAAGTAAAAGGTGTTTGTTTTGATGCAAATAAAATAGCGTTTATGCTAAACATATATTGCTCAAAACTATTAACTACCATAAGTAAAATTAAGTTCAGTTTTAAGTGCTTCAATTACGTTAAAAACAATTGGGCAAACACCATAATTACTCCATAAGCTGCGTTTGTATTTCAAGTCAGTTCCATCCAAATGAGGGTAGCCTGCACAAGCCGCTGGCCTTACAGTGTATATAGAGCACTTACAATCATTTAAAAACATACAAGGTTTAGTTTTTAAAAACTGAGCCTCTCCATCAAACGCCACATACGTTTGTTTAAATTGGTAAGACGGCATGTTTTTTTGTAGGGCTAAAACTTCTATTTCGTTATCTTCTAATCCTGGCTCAAGTTTTTTACAACAATTGGCGCAAGTTGTACAATCAATTTGTGCAGAAATAACATTGTTTAATTGATGTATGGCCTCGTCAACAATAC
>JAGPCI010000036.1 GCA_018058165.1 Bacteroidia bacterium | reverse complement strand
TTATTTGTGAAAGTAAACCTGTTTTAATTTTTAGTACAGGTTAAAAACTATACATATGAAAACTAAAGAAGAGATTGTAGAGGATTGGTTACCTAGATATACAGGTAGACCACTTAATGAGTTTGGCGAATATATTTTACTTACAAATTTTGCGCATTATCTAGTATTATTTGCCGAAAGATTTGGGGTTGAAATTATGGGAAGAGATAAGCCTATGCAAAGTGCCACTGCCGAAAATATTACCATTATAAATTTTGGAATGGGCAGTGCAATGGCGGCTACAGTAATGGATTTATTATCGGCTATTTCGCCTAAAGCGGTGTTATTTTTAGGTAAGTGTGGCGGGTTAAAAAAGAATACACAATTGGGTGATTTAATATTGCCAATTGCAGCAATTAGAGGCGAAGGTACAAGTAATGATTATTTGGTGCCAGAGGTGCCAGCTTTACCATCTTTTAGGCTGCAAATGGCTGTTTCGGCAAGTATTGTAAAACACAATAAAGATTATTGGACTGGCACAGTTTATACAACTAACCGTAGGGTTTGGGAGCACGATGAAAAGTTTAAAGAATATTTAATTGGCACCCGAGCCATGGGTATTGATATGGAAACAGCTACAATTTTTGTTGTTGGGTTTACCAATAAAATTCCTAAAGGAGCATTGTTGTTGGTAAGCGATAATCCTATGATTCCAGAAGGTGTTAAAACATCTAAAAGCGACCTTGCAGTTACTGCTAGTTATGTTGAAACGCATTTGGCAATTGGCATTGATGCTTTAATAGAGTTACGTGATTCTGGCGAGTCTGTTAAACACCTTAGATTTGAATAAAATGATTGATTTAAGAAGTGATACGGTAACTAAACCCTCAACTAAAATGCTTGAATTTATGATGACGGCAAAAGTTGGTGATGATGTTTATGGAGAAGATGAAACAGTGGCAGAACTGGAAAGCTATTTATCCAATAAATTTGGTATGGAAGCTGGATTGTTTTGCCCTAGTGGAACGATGACCAATCAGATTGCGATTCGTATTCATGCAAAACCAGCTACCGAAATTATTTGTGCAGATAATGCACATGTTTTTAAATACGAAGGTGGTGGAATAGCCGCAAATACTGGAGCACAAGCAAGGGTATTACCAAGCACTTTTGGTAAAATTACTTCAACCCAAATTACTGAAGTGATAAATGCGGATGATATTCATTTTCCGAGAACGGTTTTGGTTTGTTTAGAAAATAGTAGCAATAGGGGTGGAGGTAGCATTTATACTCATCAAGAAATGATTGATATAGCAGCAGTTTGTAAACAAAATCAATTACAATTACATTTGGATGGTGCGCGTATATATAACGCACTTGCAGAGGGTGATTATGTGGCAAAAGATTTAGGACAATTATTTAATAGCATTTCGGTGTGTTTAAGCAAAGGTTTAGGAGCGCCTGTTGGTTCTGTTTTATTAGGCAACAATACTTTTATTGCCGAGGCTAAACGCGTGCGCAAGTTAATGGGCGGAGGTATGCGCCAAGCCGGATATTTGGCAGCCGCTGGTTTGTTTGCTTTGCAACATAATGTTAATGGTTTAAAACAAGATCATGCTCATGCCAAACAAGTAGCAAAAGTTTTGCAACAAAATAAAAACGTGTTAAACATGTTACCAGTTGTTACCAATATTGTAATTTTTAAAATGGTTAATGAGGGAGTTGCAAATACATTTCAAAGCCAATTAAAACAGCATGGTATTTTGGCCAATAAAGTTTCTGCAACAGAGCTACGTTTTGTTTTTCATCTAGACATTACTCCAGATATGGTTAACCAACTTTGTAAGGTTATTGATGAGTTTAAGGGGTAGTTTTAAAAGTTGCTGAATAGGTATTAAATCAGCAATTATTAGACAATTTTTTTTTCGACTTTTTGTATGTTTTAATATTACACATTATTGTATCGAGCTTCAATTTTTTTAAAAAATTACAACAACAATCGTTAAATTAGGTAGTTTATTTAAATATTCTCATTAACATTTTTTTTGTAATAATATACGACAATTGTCAGTGATAAAACTCATCAAACCAATTGGTTTTATTGGTAAAAGCGCTTGTTATTGTGTATATATTTGTTAGCTAATTTAGTTGATAAAAAACTGACAAATATGTACAATTCGGTAAAACAAATTGTAAACGAAGAGGTAAAAACTTTGTTTGAAGTAAAACAAACAAAACGGTTGTGGCACATACCATTATTGGTTGCAATAGCCTCGGGTGTGCCGTTAATGATAGGCTTGTATTTTAATAACCTACCAGGTTCGTTGTTGGCTTGTTTATCGGGCACAATTATAGTTTACATGCCTTCGTCAACTATTGTTAACCGAATGATTACTTTATTAACCTGTGCGTTTGGATATATTTTAGCAGTTGCAATAGGTTTATTTTTTAGTTTTAATAGTTTGTTGTCTGCTTTTGCATTAGGTTTATTTGCAATGGGTGTACATTGGTTATCTATTTATTTTAACACACGTAATCCGGGTAGTTTTTTCTTTATTTTAATTGCATCTATTACTAGTTGTATGCCATTTAGTATCGAAACTATTTCGCAAAAAATAGGAACAGTTGCTTTAGGTACTACTTGGGCTTGTTTACTAGCATTGGCATATAGTTTATTAATTATAAAAAAGTATCCACCAAACGTATCTCAAACCATTTCGGTAGCAATACAAAAAGCTAAATATGTTAACTTTTTTGAAGCCTTAATTATTGGGGTATTTATGTTTGTGTCGTTATTCACAGGATATTTATTAAAACTACAAAACCCATATTGGTTACCAATTTCTTGCATAGCTGTTATGCAAGGCGCATCACTTAGGTATATATGGCGAAGAAGTTTTCAGCGAATATTAGGAACATTTGTTGGCTTGGGTTTAAGTTGGTTTTTGCTGTTGTTTACACATACTCCACTTCAAATTTGTTTGAGCATAATTACCCTACAGTTTATCACAGAAATGTTAATAGTTAGGCATTACACTTTGGCTGCTATATTTTTTACTGCCATGACAATTTTTTTGGCTGAAGTAGGAAACCCATTAATTCTTAATCCTAATGAGTTAATTTATATACGATTTTGGAATATTGTACTAGGTAGTTTTATTGGAGTAATTGGCGGATGGGTTTTGTACCATGAAAGAACTCGGAATCATTCCCTTCGAAATGTTCGTAAAGCCCACCTTGTATTAAAACGAAAATTGTAAAATGGTTATTCGCAATTTTCAATTATTAAAGGCCACCTCACACCGCGTCTCTAATTTTTAAATTTAAACCCAAATTAATCAATAAAAGATTTGAAAAGTCGAACTACTTTATTTAGTTAGGTTAATCCCGTGCCGAAGCCTCGGCAAAAAAATAGTAGCAGTTTTGCATAAACCTGATTTACCGTTTCTTTATCGACTATGCATTTCCAATGCGTAATTTGGGTTAAATTGATTAAGTGTGTAATTGTATTGGATAATCTTTCGCAGATTAGAGCCTGTAGTTAAGATAGAACCCCAATATTTAATTCGTAATTGATAAAAAAAAGAGGCCACCTTATAAAAAGATAGCCTCCATAAATATGTTAAAGTAGTTTTGAGTTTATTCTTGAATTAACTTAGGTACATTAATTTGTACTAAATAAAATGCACCAAATAAAACCGAACTATAAAATAAGTCAGCAGCTAAAGTAGGAGTAAAGAAAGGAATTGCAGCTACATAACAAGTTACTAAACCAACAAAATTAGTTGGGTACAATGCAGGCATAATATAAAATCCGCCTAACCACACTGCAAAATTTGTTACCACAAAAAACATTACAGAAGCACCTAAAGAAGAAGCACCAACACGTAAAGCACTTTTATCGTTACGCATATTCATACCTATTAATGTAATTAATGCAAACGAAATATAAACAGTAATAACTTGCATAGGGAAAGCCCATCCACTAAAGCCCATTAAAGCATCACTTAAAATCATGGCCGAAATAGGTATTACAAAAGCTAAAAAACGATTGCTAATGTAAGCACCCGCAAATAATGCAATTGCACCCATAGGTGTAAAGTTAGGCGCATGAGGCAATAAACGCGCTAATGAAGCCACTAAAATAAATGCCGTAATTAATAAAATTTTCTTATTCATATCTGTATGTTTATTCCTGTTTAATTTTAAAAAACTAAGTGGCGAAAGTAATACCTCGCAGCAATATATCAAAATGGCAGTTAAAGTATATTTTACACATATTAACTAACATTGATTTTAACCATTAAGGTACAATTGTAAGCCGTTAATAAATTTTTTTGCTGCTATTAAATTTATTTGGCGAAATTGCAACACAAAGCAACGATTGTTTTAAAATGAAAAAATTACTACTAAGTGGAGTGTTTGCCTTTGCAATGGGATACCATGCAATGGCACAAACTGGTGCTGCAGCTGCAACTAATCAGCCGGTATTACTTGAAAAAGTAACAGCTAAACCAGGAGAGCTATTAATTTCGTACGAAAAATGGCGTTTATCAAATGGTTTAACCTTATTTATTCACGAAGATCATTCAGATCCTATTGCCCATGTTGAGGTAACGTATCATGTTGGTTCGGCCCGCGAAAGCATAGGTAAATCTGGGTTTGCTCACTTTTTTGAACATATGATGTTTCAAGGCTCAGAGCATGTTGCAGACGAAGAGCATTTTAAAATAATTGAAACTGCGGGTGGAAGAATGAACGGAACTACCAACCATGATAGAACCAATTATTTTGAAACTGTACCCAAAAATTATTTGGAAACAGCACTTTGGTTAGAGTCTGATAGAATGGGTTTTTTATTAGATTCTGTTACCCAACCAAAGTTTGAAACACAACGATCAACTGTTAAAAACGAAAAAGATCAACGTATTACAAACGCACCTTATGGTATGCGTGATGAAATTAAAAATACAATTTTATATCCACCCAATCATCCATATTATTGGCCAACCATTGGTTTTGTTGAAGACTTAAACAGTGTAGGCGTAGAGGATTTAAAGAATTTCTTTATGCGTTGGTATGGTCCAAACAATGCAAGCATTGTTGTGGCAGGAGATGTTAATCCTGCTGAGGTTGTAAAATTAGTAGAAAAATATTTTGCTACAATTCCTCGTGGTCCAGAAGTGCGTAACCAACGTGTAGATCCTGTGCGTTTAGCAGATAACATTTATGCAAATTATGGTGATAAGGTTTATTTACCGTTGTTACAGTTTACTTACCCAACAGTACCCGCTTATCATCCAGATGAGGCTGCACTAGACATTTTGGGTAGTGTAATGAGTGGTGGAAACAACTCTATTTTTTACAAGAACTTTATTAAATCTGAAAAAGCTTTACAAGCTTCAGCATTTCATGGAGTGGGCTATGGTAGTGAGTTAGCTGGAGAGTTTAATATAGTTGTGGTTAGTTTTCCTGACCCAGAAGTAGATATTGAGGCGACAATTAGAAAATCGATTGATGAATTTGGCGTTTTGGGTGTAGATGATGAAGCGATGGCTAGGGCAAAAGGTGGTTTAGAAACTCAAGTGTTACAATCATTACAAAGTGTTGCTGGCCGTGCTAGTTTACTTAGCACAACATATTATACATTAGGTGATAAAAAATGGAATGTAAATGATGAATTAGCTCGTTACCAAAAAGTAACTAAAGAAGATGTAATGCGTGTATTTAATAAATACATAAAAGGAAAATACGCAGCAATTGTTAATATTTTCCCTAAAGATCAAAATGCGGCTAGCAATAAAGAAGAAACCAAATTGGTTGAAACTTCGGGTGCTAATGTAAAAGGCGAATTAGAGTATAAAGGGTTAACTTATGTTAAGCCTGTTGATAATTTTGACCGCAGCAAAAAACCAGCAGTTGGTCCAGCTCCATCACCTGTAGTTCCGGTAATTTATGAAAGTAAGCTTGAAAATGGCATTAAAATTCTTGGTACTGAGTCTGCTGAATTGCCAATTGTTTCTATTTACCTAAGTATTAAAGGCGGTAATATGGCCATGAATGATCAGTCGAAAGCTGGTTTAGCATCTATTACTGCTGATATGATGGAAGAAGGAACTCAAAATTATACTTCAGAGCAATTTGAAGGTGAGATGCAAAAAATAGGTAGTTATATTAGTTTTGGTGTTGGAGATGATAATACATACATTTCTATAACTTCTAAAAAGGCAAACATTGATAAAACATTAGCATTACTTGAAGAGAAATTACTTCGCCCTAAATTTACTGCCGAAGATTTTAAACGCATTCAAAAGCAAGTTGTACAAGGTATTAACTCTTCAAAGTATGATGCCGGTTCTTTAGCAGAAAAAGCTTATGCTAAATTGTTGTTCGGTTCTAAATCAATAGTTGCAGAGCCAGTTGAAGGTACATTTAATACCATTAAAAAGTTTAGTGTAAAAGATGTTCAAGCATTTTACGATAAATATTATGCACCTGAATTAACTAACCTAGTAATTGTTGGGGATATTAAACAAACTGAAATATTACCTAAATTACAGTTTTTAAATAAATGGACTAAGAAAAATACGGTGATTCCAAATGTTGCTGTTGATGCCCCTAAAATTGAAAAAACTCAAATATATTTAGTTGATAAATACAAATCTACCCAAAGCGAAATTCGTGTAGGTTACTTGGCTTTACCATACGATTATAATGCTAAATACTTTAAGGCACGTGTTATGAATTTTCCACTAAGCGGAAACTTTAATAGCCGTATCAACCAAAATATTCGCGAAAATAAAGGTTTTACTTATGGCGTGAGAGGTAGTTTTACAGGTACTGATATTGTTGGTCCTTATACCATTGCATGTGGTGTAAGAGGTACAGCAACAGATAGTGCACTAAAAGAAATTTTCATAGAATTGGAAAACTTCCGTAAAAATGGTATGACTGATGAAGAATTAAATTTTGCAAAAAATTCACTTCGTTCAGGCGATGCTTTACGTTACGAAACCCAGTTCCAAAAAGCTAGTTTTTTAAGTGTTTTAGCAGAGCGTAGCTTACCTAGAGATTATATCGACCAACAGAATAAAATATTAGCTACCTTAACAAAAGAAGAGTTAAATACTTTAGCTAAGGAGTTGTTACCTTTAGAAAAAATGGTAATTGTAGTTGTGGGTGATAAAGAAAAAATAGGTGAGTCACTAAACAAGTTGGGCTATAAAGTAATCGACTACAAGGTTGACTAATTTGTAACTTAAATTAGAATAAACATACCACAAACTAAGGTGTTTAATACACTATGGTGGGCTTATAAAATAAACGAAAAGGAAGGCGAAAGTCTTCCTTTTCGTTTTTAAAGTTTTTTTTGATAGTAATAAAGCCTAACCACTTTATTACATATGCTCATGGGTTTAGCAAATTGGCCATAGCACTAAAACATAATGTTGAAATTGCATTTAAAAACAGCTTACTTATAGTTTTTAGTTATGATGTGTATCCTTGTTTAGATTTAGTATAAATAAATGAAAAATATTAGTAAGTTTGCGTATTAATTCTCAGATTAAAATTTAATATGGCAGAAGAAGTAGACATTATAGAACAGGTGGTTGGCCAAGAGTATAAGTATGGCTTTACGACCAATATAGAAATGGAAATGGCCGCAAAGGGCCTAACAGAGGAAACCATTAAGTTTATATCAGCTAAAAAAAACGAACCCGAGTGGATGCTTGAATACCGTTTAAAGGCATTTAAATACTGGCAAGGTTTATCGTCTCCAAAATGGCAAAATTTCACTTACCCACCAGTAAATTATCAAGATATTATTTATTACGCAGCGCCAAAAGAAAAAATAAAACTGGACAGTTTAGATCAAGTTGACCCAGAATTATTAAAAACGTTCGAAAAATTGGGCATTTCGTTAGGTGAGCAAAAGCGTTTAACGGGTGTAGCGGTTGATGCAGTTTTTGATTCAGTTTCAATAGCAACCACTTTTAAAGAACAATTAAAAGAAAAAGGAATTATTTTTTGTGCAATAAGCGAAGCTGTTCACGAGCACCCAGAGTTGGTTAAAAAATACTTGGGTTCTGTAGTTCCTCATACTGATAATTTTTTTGCCGCACTTAATGCTGCAGTTTTTAGCGATGGTTCTTTTGTTTACATTCCAAAAGGTGTTCGTTGTCCAATGGAGTTGTCTACTTATTTCCGTATAAATGCCGAAAACACGGGTCAGTTTGAGCGTACTTTAATTATTGCTGATGATGCATCACATGTTAGTTACCTTGAAGGCTGCACAGCCCCAATGCGTGATGAAAACCAATTACATGCTGCAGTGGTAGAACTTATTGCTTTAGAAGGTGCCGAAATAAAATACTCAACTGTTCAAAACTGGTATCCAGGTGATAAAAATGGCAAAGGCGGAATTTATAATTTTGTTACTAAACGAGGCATTTGCATGGGCGATAATTCAAAAATTAGCTGGACCCAAGTTGAAACAGGAAGCGCAATTACATGGAAATATCCTAGCTGTATTTTAAAAGGAGATAATTCGGTAGGCGAGTTCTTTTCAGTAGCAGTTACCAATAATTATCAGCAAGCTGATACCGGTACTAAAATGATTCACATTGGTAAAAACACCAAAAGCAGAATTGTATCTAAAGGAATTTCGGCTGGTAAATCTCATAATACTTACCGTGGTTTAGTAAAAATAAACAAAAAAGCAGATAAGGCCCGTAACCATACCCAATGCGATAGTATGCTAATTGGCGATAGAAGCGGAGCGCATACTTTCCCTTACATTGAGGTAAATAATAAAACCGCAATGGTTGAACACGAAGCCAGTACAAGTAAAATTGGCGAAGACCAAATATTTTACTGTAACCAACGTGGTATTGGAACCGAAGAAGCAGTTGGACTTATTGTAAATGGATTTTGCCGTGAGGTATTAAACCAATTGCCAATGGAGTTTGCTGTTGAGGCGCAAAAGTTATTGGCTGTATCGTTAGAAGGAAGTGTTGGATAAATAAAAGTTATACCACAATAGTTAAGTTTAAGGTTGTTTGGGTTGATGAAAAATTTAATCAGCTTTATACTAAAAATTAAGTGGCAAAAAATATAATAATCATGTTAGAGATAAAAAACTTACAAGCAGAAATAGAAGGAAAAAAAATCCTTAACGGAATAAACTTAGTAGTAAAGCCAGGAGAAGTTCATGCAATAATGGGCCCAAATGGTGCTGGTAAAAGCACATTGTCGGCTGTATTGGCTGGTCGTGCAGATTACGAAGTAACAGGTGGTGAAGTAGATTTTAACGGTAAAGACTTATTAGAAATGTCGCCCGAAGATAGAGCACGCGAAGGCGTGTTTTTGGCATTTCAATACCCAGTAGAAATACCTGGAGTAAGTACCACTAACTTTTTAAAAACAGCTATAAACGAAAAACGCAAATACTTAGGCCAAGAGCCAATGGAAGCAACTGCATTTTTAAAGTTTATGCGCGAAAAAATGGAGTTAATGGAAATGGATAAATCATTAACTAGCCGTAGCCTTAATGAAGGTTTTAGTGGTGGCGAGAAAAAACGCAATGAGGTTTTTCAAATGGCCATGTTAGAACCCAAATTAACCATTATGGACGAAACTGATTCAGGATTAGATATTGATGCTTTAAAATTGGTTTCGGCTGGTGTAAATAAGTTAAAAGATGGCGAACGCTCATTTGTAATTATTACCCATTACCAACGCTTATTAGATTATATAGTGCCAGATTTTGTTCATGTATTATACAAAGGTCGCATTGTTAAAAGTGGTGATGCAAGTTTGGCTAAAGAGCTTGAAGCAAAAGGTTATGATTGGATAAAAGCAGAAGTAGAGGCTGCTGCAGTTTAATAAATATAATGAGTTTAATAGATACAATTAAAAGCGACTTTAGCCAATATAAAGCGCAAGCAGAAAACGATGATTTTTCATCGCTAAGGGCAGATGCTTTTTCTGAGTTCGAAAAATTGGGTTTCCCCACTACAAAAAATGAGGAGTGGAAATATGTTAACTTAAAACCTATTACTGATATTGCTTTTAAAGCAAGTTGCATAGTTAACAACTCGGTTAGTAGTTTGTTTAATGATGCTTTAGTATCAAAAATTACGGCAAACTTTTTAGTATTTGTTAATGGTACTTTTGTAAAAGAGTTATCATCAATAATAGAAACAGATAAAACTATTATTATTGGAAGCATTGCTAACGAAAGAAAAAATCATCAAACCATTTTTAAAAAACACTTTGGCAAATACGCTCAAGTGCAAGGACAGGCGCTAACGGCATTAAATACCGCATTATTAAGCGATGGTGCTTTTGTTTATGTACCAAAAGGTAAAACGGTTCAGCATCCTGTAGTTATATTTAATATTACCGATTCAAGCACCATAAATGTGCTGTCTCAGCCACGTAATTTAATTGTAGCCGAAGAACAAACCAATATTACACTTATTGAAACCTATCATGCCATTGGTGCAAATGCAGCATTTACAAATGCAGTAACAGAGGTTTATGCTGGCAAAGCAGCACACGTTGAGCATTATAAAATTCAACAACAAGTTGGCGAAAGTTACCAGAATAATTTCACACAAATTTATCAAGAGGCAGATACCAATATCAATCATGTAACTTTAACTTTAGATGGTACAATGGTGCGCAATAACCTTCATTTTAATATGATGGGCGAAAACTGCAATAGCTTGTTATATGGATTGTACATTGTTGATGGAAAAAACTTTGTAGATAACCACACCCGTGTTGATCATGCAAAACCACATGGGTTTAGTGATGAAAAATATAAAGGTATTTTAAAAGATAAAGCAACTGCCGTATTTAATGGTAAAATTATGGTGCATTTAGATGCACAAAAAACCAATGCATACCAACGTAATCAAAATATATTATTGAGTGATGATGCAACGGTTAACACAAAACCGCAATTAGAAATTTTTGCAGATGATGTAAAATGTACGCATGGTGCTACTATTGGCGAACTAGATGAAGAACCAATGTTTTACCTGCGCAGCAGAGGAATACCAGAAGATGCAGCACGTAAGTTATTGCTAAATGCCTTTGCTGATGAAATTGCTGAACGCATTAAAATTCCGGAGTTGGTAACTTTATTAGAGAATGAGATAGATAAGAACCTTTAAATAGTCACAAATTACGCAGATTAAAAGAAAAAGTAATTACACGGATTTATGGACGTACTGCAAGATTCAGAAGAGTTATATAGTTCTAATGAAAGTTTCCCTCAAAAAGAAGAAACCTATAAAATAATTGGTGCGTGTATGGAAGTTCATAAAGAGTTGGGTAATGGTTTTTTGGAGTCGGTTTATAAAGATGCGCTTGAGATAGAATTTCGGCTTCAAGGTATTCCTTTCGAAAGAGAGAAGTCTTATGTGGTAGAATATAAAGGGTATGTTTTAAAAAGAAAATACATTGCCGATTTTATCGTATTTGGTAATATTGTATTAGAAATAAAGGCTCAAGAATTTGTGGTAAAAGCTAATTATGCTCAAACTGTAAATTACCTTAAAACATCAAAAAATAAGGTTGGCTTGCTTATTAACTTTGGCGAAACTTCATTAAAATATAAACGACTGGTTAAATAACCTTTTATGAAAAACATAATCTGTGCTAATTACAAAATCGTTGTCTAATCTATATGGCCCGCGACAAAATACATACTCGAAAAATCTTTGTAATCTGTGAAATCTGTGGTTAACTTAGAATCAATACGTAAACAATTTCCCATTCTTCATCAAGAAGTTAATGGCAAACCATTGGTATATTTTGATAATGCTGCCACAACTCAAAAGCCGCAAACTGTAATTGATGCTTTGATTAAGTATTACCAAGTAGATAATGCTAATATCCATCGTGCAGCACACACACTAGCTTCGCGCAGCACCGATTATTTTGAACATACCCGAGAAGCCATTCAACAATTTATAAATGCACCCGAAGCAGAAACTTGTATTTTTACTAAAGGTGTTACCGAAAGCATAAATTTAGTAGCCAATGCATGGGGTCGTAAGTTTTTAAACGCTGGCGATGAAGTGTTGATTACAACTATGGAGCACCATAGCAATATTGTGCCTTGGCAAATTATTTGCGAAGAGCGAGGCGCAATTTTAAAAGTAGTTCCTATAAACTCATCAGGCGAGTTATTGATGGATAAGTTTGATGAATTGTTAACCAATAAAACCAAATTAGTATCGTGTGTTTGGGTAAGCAATGCCTTAGGAACCATCAACCCAATAAACGAAATTATACAAAAAGCACATGCAGTAGGAGCAAAGGTTTTGCTTGATGGCGCACAAGCTTGCTCGCATATGGATGTGGATGTGCAAGCCATTGATTGCGATTTTCTTACCATATCATCCCATAAACTTTATGGCCCAACAGGTGTTGGAGTATTGTACGGCAAGCGCCAAATACTTGAAGATATGTTGCCATATCAAGCGGGTGGTGAAATGATAAAAGAAGTAACTTTTGAAAAAACAACTTACAACGAAATACCTTATAAATTTGAAGCAGGAACGCCCAATATTGCTGATGTTATAGCATTTAAATATGCGTTAGATTTTGTAAACGAAATTGGGAAAGAAAACATTGCAGCACACGAAAACAACTTGTTGAATTATTTTGTTGATGGTGTTAAGCATATCAATACAGAGTTTAATGGAGCAATAGAATTAGTAGGTACTGCAATTAAAAAAGTATCCGTTCAATCTTTTGTGGTTAAAAATATGCATCATTTTGATGTAGGCATGATGCTGGATGCAAAAGGAATTGCAGTAAGAACAGGGCATCATTGTACACAACCATTAATGCAATTTTTACAATTGGATGGAACGGTACGCGCTTCGTTTGCTGTTTACAATACAACCGAAGAAGTAGATGTATTGCTAGATGCGCTTAAAGCGATTGTTAAATTTATTAATAAAAAAACACTATAAAGTTGGCAACTACAACCGATATACAAAACGAAATAATCGAAAACTTTTCATTGTTTGATGGCGATATGGAAAGCACTTTGTTTTATTTGATGGATTTAGGTAAAAAATTACCACAAATGCCAGATGACCATAAAATTGAAACTTTTATAGTAAAAGGATGTCAAAGTAAGGTTTGGGTTTTTCCTACTTTTGTTGATGGAAAAGTTAATTTTGAAGCAGATAGCAATACCGAAATTACCAAAGGATTGGTGTATCTATTATGGAGTATTTGGAACAAACAAACGCCTGATGAAATATTAAATACCGAATTGTTTTTTATAGATAAAATTGGCATGAGCCGCATGATTGGAAGCCAGCGAAGCAATGGCTTTGTAAGCATGATTAAACAAATGAAATTATACGCATTAGCCTATAAAAATAGTTAAATTAGTTATAACTATTTTTAAATTATAAGTAAGATAAAATGGAAGAAACTACACAACCCAAAAAGAACTTTGTTGATGTACAAAACGAAGCTATAGAAGTGATACAAACTGTTTACGACCCCGAGATTCCTGTAAATATTTATGAGCTTGGTTTGATATACGAAGTGAATGTTAATAATAATTTAGACATAGAAGTAATCATGTCGTTAACATCTCCATTTTGCCCAGCAGCGCAAAGTATGCCAGCCGAGATAAAAGAAAAATTGTTAACTATAGAAGGTGTAACTGAAGTGAATGTTAAAGTAACTTTCGACCCACCTTGGAGTCAGGATTTAATGAGCGAAAGTGCCAAGTTACAACTTGGGTTTATGTAGTTTGCGATTAACGAAATTTCGATAACAAATTCAGCCTCGATAAGTTTTCTTATTGGGGCATTTTTATGTAAAATTCGTCTTAAAACAATTTAATGGTTGCAAAGGTTCTTTTAATTAATATATTTGATTTACAGAATGAAAATAAAACAATTTACCTTATTGGTTGGCCTAGCATTAACACTAGGAGTAAGTGCCCAACAAACTACCGAAAATACTATTAAAAGCCAATTGCTTTTACAAGGCTTATCACCTTCAGATGTTGAAGAAACAGTAATCACCAATCAATATACCACAAAACATAATGGTGTAATGCACGTCTATTTTAGACAAAAGTACAATGGTATTGAAGTGTTTAATGG
>JAGPCI010000251.1 GCA_018058165.1 Bacteroidia bacterium | reverse complement strand
CGCTTGCTCATTTTTACACCGTTTTTATCTAAAACCAAACCATTAGCAATTACATTTTTATATGCAATGCCAGGGTTGTTGTTTATTTTATTTACTTCTTTTATTTCATCACAACATTCGTTTAATAAAACTGAAAGTGCATGTAAAGTAAAAAACCAGCCACGTGTTTGGTCTACTCCTTCTGCAATAAAATCTGCAGGATAATTTTCTGCTAAAGGCGTTTCTTTATTAAACGGAAAATGCCATTGCGCATAAGGCATTGCCCCACTATCAAACCAAACATCAATTAATTCAGGCTCGCGAAACATTTTTTCACCCTTGCTTGATACCAATACTACATCATCCACATAAGGTTTGTGGAGGTCTTTCATCTCAAAATCATTTGGGATAAAACCAGCAGTTTTTGCTTTGGTTATTTCTTCGTTTAGCTCAGCAGTTGAACCAATACATTTTTCTTCGCTACCATCTTCGGTTCTCCAAATTGGCAATGGTGTTCCCCAATAACGTGAGCGAGATAAATTCCAATCTACTAAGTTCTCTAACCAATTGCCAAACCTACCTGTACCTGTATGTTCAGGCTTCCAGTTAATTTTTTTATTGGCTTCAACTAATTGTGTTTTATATGCTGTGGTTTTTATAAACCAACTCTCCAACGGGTAGTATAAGATAGGTTTATCGGTTCGCCAGCAATGCGGGTATGTATGTTCGTATTTTTCTTTTTTAAATAACTTGCCTTCGGTTTGAAGTTTTAAAATAATACGTTCGTCAACACTTAAGTAGGCAAGTTTTGATGTATCTTTTATTACACCACTTAATTTTTCTTTTTGTATAACCAATGATGCTTCTTTTTCAGCATCGGTTAAGTAAGCTTCTTTAACAAACTCTTCTCCATATAAAAATTGGCCATCTTGCACTTCGGGCAAAAACTTACCGCGTTTGTCAACCAAAGTTAAACTGCCAATGCCATTTTGTTTTGCTACCCTAAAGTCATCGGCACCAAAACTAGGGGCAATGTGTACAATACCTGTACCATCTTCGGTAGTAACAAAATCGCCAATAATTACTTTAAATGCATCACCATTTTCTACTGCTGCAAAAGGTAATAATTGCTGGTAACGTAAGCCCGCTAATTCGCTTCCTTTAATTTCTTTAACAATGCTGTATGGAATTATTTTATCACCAGGATTGTAACTGCTAAGTTCAACCTCGGCTTGTTCGGCTTTAAAATGTTTGCCTAATAATTGCTTAGCTAAAATAACTGTAACTGGTAAATGCGTATTGGGGTTGAAAGTTTTTACCGCTACATAATCAATTTTAGCACCTACGGCAAGTGCAGTATTTGATGGCAGTGTCCATGGAGTAGTTGTCCATGCTAAAAAGTTAACATCACCTTCAAATGGCGCATCTATAGCTTTAAACATAGCCACAGCCGTCATGTCTTTTACATCTTTGTATGTGCCCGGTTGGTTTAACTCGTGCGAGCTAAGGCCTGTTCCGGCAGCAGGAGAAAAAGGTTGAATGGTATAGCCTTTATACAACAAACCTTTGCTGTATAATTGTTTTAAAATCCACCAAAGCGACTCAATATAGTTATTATCGTAAGTTACATATGGGTCGTTTAAATTTACCCAATAGCCCATACGTTCGGTAAGGTTATTCCAAACATCGGTGTACTTCATTACGTCTTTTTTACAAGCTTCGTTATATTCTGCCACAGATATTTTTTTACCAATATCTTCTTTAGTTATGCCTAATGTTTTTTCTACTTGTAACTCCACTGGCAAACCATGCGTATCCCAGCCAGCTTTACGTTTTACTTGAAAACCTTTTAGCGTATTGTACCTGCAAAAAATATCTTTAACCGTACGGCTCATTACATGGTGAATACCGGGCATGCCATTGGCACTAGGTGGACCTTCGTAAAACACAAACGATTTTGCACCATCACGGTTAGACACACTTTTTTCAAAAATCTTATTCTCGTTCCAAAACTTTAATATTTCCTCTTCAAATGCAGGAAAATCAAGCTTTTTATATTCGTTGTACTTACTCATTAGTAGTTTGTTTTGGGGTTGATGCATGAGTTTGACTGTATTGTTTCTCAAGTAATCTGCCCATTATAAAAGTGTGCAAAAATAGGATATTGGAGTTATATATGAAAGAAAGTAAAATATAGGCGTGAATGCTAGCTAAACGTTTTAAATAAAATAGGCCGTCAATTTTTTTTGACGGCCTATTATGGTAAAAAAAATTATAAAGTAAAATTATGGGCAACTTGATATTACCAACTCTACATCACTACCTTGGCCAAATTCAAACTGATTTAATTCTATAAAAGAGTTTGCAACCAATTTTGTTTTTTGACCAGTTGTGGTGTAAAATGGAGTTGTACAAGGCGGATAAGGACTAGATTGGATACTTGCTCCTGTAATTACACCTGTGCCATTACCGCATATTAGTGTAGTGGTACCCGATAGCGTGTTAATAGCTAATAATTTATTTGGTACCGAAAGTGAACCATACTTGCCATAACATAAAGTAGCAGATAATGTTGTTGAACTGATACCTGATGTATTTGTTGATATTAAAATAGGAGCACCGCATGAGTTTGGCATTACTACATTTGTAGATGGTGATGCGCTCCACGAAGCTGTTACACCAAATTGTAGATTTGGTATGGTAAAAGATTTTGGCGTAGTACATATAACATCATTACCCATTATTATACTATTATCAGTCGATACAGTATTTGTAAGTGCATTCGATACAGTAGAACTACTCATTAGATTTTGGTGTATTTTATTTAATTGGCACTGGGTTAAAGACCATTGTTGTGCGTTATAATCCATCATATTTGTTGAACAGGTTGGGCCATTCCAACACCGAGCGTTTGTTGGAGTATCATCACAACCATCATTCTTATTCCACGTATGATCTAATCCAAAGCAATGGCCTATTTCATGATTTATAATGTTAGCCATCTGAGTAGGATTGTTAGCCCCATAATTTTGAGGTAAACCAGACGCAACAAGATAATTATTGGCAAGTCCTTCAGTATAACCCCTATTTGGAATAGAGTATCCACTTAAAAATATATGTATTGCAGTTCCTTTTTGAATGACAATTGATTGATTGGTTACGTACTGAGAATATAAAACTCCAGCATCCGTGCCAGTTGCACCTCCATTGCCATCATGACAAGCATCGAAACCACCATCATCATTCCAAAAATAAATATCATCTAAGGTTAATCTTACTCTACTATCTGTATAGTAGTTTGAAGGATTAGGACCAGGGATATTATGGGTTGTAAATTACTCCAAACTGAATTCATTTGATAAACGACACTGTTAATCCAATTACGAGAGGTTGAATTGTCAGGTAAATTTCCTGTACCATCGCTTTTGTTGAACACGTGAACAACTATTCTTACATTTTTGATAGGAGTATTATTCACATTGTATTGGTAATTACTGTGTTTGTTAAAGTCAGTACATGTATTACATGTTGAAGGTGTTGGACTTGAAGAAAAAACTTCACAAGAAATTTGTGCATACAAACTTTGTTGAATGCTTATTAATAATATGATTATAAAAAGTCTCATGGTTTTATGATTCTATAGGTTAATACTCGATCAAGAACTTTAATCTTACAAAGGTATATACCAGCATTAAAATTAGATGTTGAAATATTAATGATATGGTTGGTCCATGCACTTTGGGTTAAAATAGTTTGACCAATATTATTTAAAAAAATAATACTAACTTCGGTTTGTGGTAATTTAGATAAATCTACTGAAAGGTTTTCGTTAAACGGATTAGGAAAAATAGTAACCGATTTATCATCAAAAATTTCTTTAACTGATACATAGTTTATTGAAGTATCGCAAGGTAAATCAAACAATTTAAGGTTTATAGTTTCATTCTCAAAACACCTTAAATTTCTGGGATGTCCCATATCATTAAAGCCTAAGTGTAACCCAGGTAATGGTGTGTAAATATTCCCAATTCCTTCAATGTTTTTCCCTTCAAAGGTCCAATCATAACTTTTGCCATCGGGTTTCAATAATTG
>JAGPCI010000035.1 GCA_018058165.1 Bacteroidia bacterium | reverse complement strand
AAGAAAAAAGTGGATATTTTACATGAACCACTTATTAAAAAAATAGTGCAAATGCTTAGGTATGTTTCTGCCGAAAACCATAAAGCAAATACTGGGGAAGCATTTATTTATGAACTGTTACATTACGATTTTTTTAATATTCCCCCAATTGAAATTGCACGAATTTCGGTAAATGTTTCTAGCAAAAACTTTAGCGAAAGAAAAACTACGTGGCGCGAAGAAATACGTAATGCCATTAGAAAAAAACCTACCGATTTATTTACGCAAGAGTTGCTACAAGGTAAAGAGTTGGCTTATGCATCAAAAGTTATTGAAGGATGGATACGCGATGGCATAAACTTAACTACCCAACAATTAATTGAGCGCATAATAAACGAAAGTGGTTTGCTTGCGCAATGTTTAACAGGCAGTAACAAACGCTGGGACATGCAACTGCTGCATACTTTTTTTGATTTTGTAAAAGGTGAAAGTAGCCGCAAAACAAAAACTACCATTAAGCAATTGTTAGAAACGATTGATTTAATGATTGGTCAAAAAGTACAGTTGCCAGCCCAATTAATTGCTTTTGCCGAAGATGGCGTTAATTTTTTAACTGCACATGCTTCAAAAGGTTTAGAGTTTGAACATGTTTTTATGATGGGATGCACCACAAAAGCATGGGAAAAATCGGCCAATAACTTTGATTTTAAATTACCCGACAATGTATTTTCTGATGATAAATCGATAGCTGGGGAGGATGAAGATGCTGAAAGTAGAAGGCTTTTTTATGTGGCAATGACAAGGGCCAAACGTGCCTTAATTGTTAGTTATGCCAAGTATGATAACAATGGAAAAGATTTAGAAAAAAGTAGGTTTGTTGCCGAGCTTGAAAGTAATGCGCAATTACAAACTCAGTTTGTTTCGTTACCCGATGATGATTTGGTGGAGTTTACTTTACATGTACTCGAAAACAAAAAAGCACAAGCGCCTGCAAGTTTATTTGATAATGAATTTGTGGATGAATTACTCCAAAAATATGCACTAAGTGTTACCCATTTAAACAATTATTTAAAGTGCCCAACAGCATTTTATTTTAACAATTTAATTAGAGTACCTGCGCCATTAAGTGCCGCTATGACATTTGGTAGTGCGGTGCATTATGCTTTAGAAATGTTGTTTAGAAATATGAATGCTCATGCTGAAAAACAATTTGAATCGGCTGAGGATTTTGTAAGAGATTTTAAATGGTACATGCGAAGGTTTGAGGATGCTTTTACCGAAACAGAATACAAACGAAGAATTGAATATGGCGATGAAATACTGCCTAAGTTTTATGATAAATACATTGAGCAGTGGAATAAAATTACCAGTATTGAGCGCAGTTACCGCAATGTAGTGGTTGATGGTGCTCCATTAAGTGGAAAGCTAGATAAGATAGAATTTAATGGCAATGTGGTAAATGTGGTGGATTACAAAACTGGCCAATACGAAAGGGCAAAAACAAAATTTGGTCCGCCAGAAATAGAGAAAGTTGAAAAGGCTAAATTAGAAGACAAAGACCCGAAATTTGAAGATGAGTTTGGTGGAGATTATTGGCGCCAAGCCGTATTTTATAAAATATTGATTGATGCAGATAAAAGCACCCCTTGGGAAATGCAAAGTGCCGAGTTTGATTTTGTGGAACCGGACAAGGCAACCAACGAATATATAAAAAGGCGGGTTGACATTACTGCCAATGATGTGTTAATTGTTAAACAACAAATATCATCAACCTATGGCCAAATTAAAGCCAAACAATTTAGTAATGGCTGTGGTAAAGAAGAATGTAATTGGTGCGATTTTGTATCTACGTATTATGCAAATGATAGCAAAATAAACACGGTTAATTTAAATACTGACTACGAGCAGGATTTGTAGTTTTAGTTTCAATATCCTTATGCCATTTTTATTTAACTATTATTAATTGTAGTATTTAATAAAACAAATTGATGAAAACGGAGCGTATGTTTATACCAATATTATTAGGGTTGAAAATGTTGTAATTGCTCAGGTAAATACATCGGTTCAACCAAATCCATTCCAAAACAACTTACAAGTTAACATAACAAGTCCAAGTGCTAGTGATGCAATAATTACCATTACAGATATAGCAGGAAAGACCATTAAGGAAATGAAAGTAAGCTGCCTAGAAGGTGATAATACCATTGCAATTAACAACTTGGATTACTTAAGTTCGGGAGTGTATTTTGTAAATGTAAAAGTTGATAACAGCATTACAAACCATAAATTGATAAGACGCTAGGTTTATAATTAACTTAATAAAAAACCGCCTCAGAAATTATGCTGAGGCGGTTTTTTTTATGCGGGAGAATTGGTGGGTTATAAATGGATTGTGATGGAGGGAATTTTGAAGCGATTTACTAAGCAGAAACTTTGATAAAAGCATAATCATATTTTAACCACTGAAACGACAATCCCGCTATGTGCTGACATGTTGGCTTTTTTGTTCTAGATTAAATGGATTATTAATTCCTTAAAAATTGCAAATATTTTCTGTCAACTATTTCTGTTGATTTTAAACCCCAATAACAGAATATCAATTTAAATGATTTGAAAAAAATCCAATATTGAACTTTTGTTATTGGTTTAATCAGCCAATGCATTTAAATTAGTAATTATTCTATTTGCTACTTCTAAATCTTTTTGATTTGAAAAATCATCATCACTTAGGTTAGCTAATTTTTTCAACTCATTGTAAAAACTATTATGGAAACCTTCTAGTGCTTTCTGGTAGCTAGTATCAGTATTCTCAATATTTAAATCAGCGAAAGAAAAAGTAAAACCTTTGTTTGAGTCAAAATTCATACTAACAATTATTTCCTCAGTAAGAAGTAATGGACTAGCTTCCTTTGGCTTAATTTCAGAAATTCCAATTTCAAACTCTGCTGTTTTCATTTGCTCCTTGAAAATCACTGACTTTGATGTTCTACCTCCATTTCTGCTACGTTTGTGAACCAATGAACTTTCTAATTCACCTATATCCTCTTGGGAAATTTGTTTTACAGTAATTAGCTTTTGTTTTTGTTTGTTAATAATTTTTGATGCAAATTTTTTATTAAAATCTTCTGTATCGTAATACCCTACCTTATAAGGTGTATTGTTTGATTTTATCTTGGTTAGTGGTCGAAAAATGTCGTTAACCTCTTCTTCTGTATAATTCCTCTTAATTATTTCGATATCTTCATCGGCCAGAGGATTAATAAAAACCTCTGTATGATATTTTGCAACAACATTTGATTTAATTTCCACAATTTCCTTCCTATCACCTGTTCTTGAAAGGAAATCGTTTGCAATTGAAAATCTAAAGCTGCCATAAGATGAACTTGTAACTAATGGATTGATTAATTTTTCAATTTCATTCAAAATGCTTTGCTCAAATTGGTCTTCAATTTTTAAAGCTTTTCTGAACTTTGATGTGGCATATGCTTTAAGTGATTTTAGGTAACTTTCAGAAAAGTCTCTTATGTTTTCCAAGCTTACGGAATGACCAAAACTCAAATTTGTGGGTTCAATCACATAATGTATGCTTCGCTGTCTTAATAAATTTAAGTAGTTAAATTCTTTACTTGCCGCATCTGGGTTTAAATTACCCAAAGATACGGCAAGTTCAAGTGCATTATTAAGCTGTTCCCTTATCAGAGTGTCTGAGCTATTCAATAATCCAAAAAATATAAACTTCTTCGCTTGTTCGATTTGTCCCGCTTTAATGTTTAAGTATGCAGCACTTCTTATAATTACACTTCTTGTTGGTTCTAGCTCCGGCTTATCAAAATAGAATTCAGCTACTTGACTTTCTAAGTCTGCCGCTTTATTGAATAAATCAAAAGCTTCGGCATAATTATATTGCTCCAAGGCTTGTTTTGCCTTGAAGGAATATTCCATTGCTTCTTGATGTATTAGTTTAGGTTTCATTTATGTATTTCTTTTACAGTTGTTGGTGCTTTAAAAAGTGTTACAATTACTGAAGACGATTTGTCCTTTTTGCCACCTCGTTTAATCTGTCCATGCTTGTCATTAATTCTTCCTTTTAAAGTATTTGTTTTTGATTCTTCTAAAATTCCTGAAATTTCAACATAATGGTAATCGTCCAAAAAATTTAAGTCATCATCTTCTGGTTCAATACTTTTAAAACGGTAGTCTACTCCGTCACCTATTTCAGATTGTTCAACATACGTGAATTCTTGTATAACTGACATAACAAACCAAGCCATTGCAACGCCTCCGTGATTGGCCATATCAGTTTTCTCTTTCATTGCAGATTTTGAGAAATTAGAATCCCATTCAAGAATAGCTTTTATTATTGTCCCATCAATTCTAAATTCAATTTCTGCATTTGAATCTATATGGAATTTGTCAAATGCAGTTGCTGCCCACTGATTACAAGTTACTATTTGTTCCTGAGTTGGACCTTTTAGTTTAGTTTTTGTTAGGTCAAGATGAAATCGTTCCATTATAAAGTCACAAATTAAATATTTATTTTTTATTCGATTCGATGAATTGTTTTTTATGCTTGCTACTAGTACATTTCATCATTCTCACCACTTCCCTCCCTCAAATCTCCTTATGCTCCATGTTCTTCAATTATTTTTCTAAGCCATTTAAGCATCATAAAAATACCTAAAGCTGCAACCATTACAATAATGCAGTTTACTACAAAAAAGTATGATTTGTCTTCGTAAGTATCCCAAAGAGAAGCTAAAACCCCGCTTAGTTTATTACCAATTGATGTGCTTAACATCCAACCACCCATCATTAAAGCGGTGAGTCGGGGAGGGGCAAGTTTTGAAACTAAGGATAACCCCATTGGACTTAAACATAATTCGCCTGCTGTAATTATACCATACGTACCAATAAGCCACCAAGCAGAAACTTTCTCCGCTCCATTCATGCCCACACTTACGGCTGCTATCATTAAGGTGGTAGAAAATGCTGTAATTATTAAACCCCAAAATATTTTACCAGGCGTACTTGGTTCAAAACCTTTCCTTCGGCTGTAGGCAAAAAATCCTACTACCAAAGGTGTTAATAATATCACAAAAAATGGATTTATTGATTGAAATAATTCTGTAGAAACAAGCTCAACACTTTCCCCTTCTTTAGGAAATTTTTCAGCTTGTAAGTTTTGGAAATAATTTGGATAATCAACAACCATATTTGGGTTACCACTTGCATCCTTTATTGGCCTAAACTGCTTATCTACTTGCACAATAGTATCTTTTGTAAACGGAATAGTTTGCACCATACCTAATGTTTTGGCAGCAGGAACAATACTTGCGGGAAGTTCGCGGTTAGTATATTTTTGCGCCCAAGTGGTAAGTGCAGTTCCGTTTTGTTTAAAAATAGCCCAGAAAATAATTACCACACCCATAATTGCTAATAAAGCAGATATAGGTCTGCGGTCTTCTTGGCTGCTTCGTATCAATAAGGATATATAGAACAATACAATTGGTATTGCACCAAAAAGAAACGCATCAGTACTGTCACTGCCAAAAATATTTCCAGGAATAAACCAACCTAAAATACCAGCAACAATAGCTGGTAATAATACTATACCAAGTATTTTACTTACACTCATATCTTCCGGCTGTGTAGGTTTAATTACATCAACATGTTTGTAATGTTTATTACCAAACCAAAATATAATTATACCAATAAACATACCTACGCCTGCTGCAAAAAATGCATATCCCCAACCATAATGATTACGTAGGTAAGCTGCAAAAAAGTTGCAAACAAACGCGCCAATATTAATACCCATGTAAAAAATATTGTAACCAGCATCTTTGTTTGCTTTGTATTGAGGCTCGTTGTATAAGTTACCTAAAAGGGTAGATATATTTGGTTTAAAAAAGCCGTTTCCAATTATCATTAATGCCAATGATATAAAAAATGCGGTGTCGCCCGGTACGGCTAAACACATGTAACCAATTCCCATTAATATACCACCAATTGTTATAGAAAGTCGATAACCCAATAACCTGTCGGCTAACAAGCCACCAATAAATGGAGTGATGTAGGCCAATGCAATGTAAGTTCCAAAAATATCCGATGCTTCTTTATTCTCTAATGCTAGTCCACCTTTGTCAATATCGGTCATGTACAAAAAGAAAATTCCTAACATCAGGTAATAACCAAAACGTTCCCACATTTCGGTAAAAAATAAAAATGGCAATCCTTTAGGATGCATACGAGTTGCTGTTGTTGACATATTGCAGCTAATATAGTAAAAATTCGAAATTCTAATTGCGAAAATCAGCAACGATAAATTTTGTTACTGATAACACTAAAAAACAAAAGGCTATCTGAATCGTTTCAGATAGCCTTTTGCTAATATGTATTGATGTGAATATTATTTAATACCATGCATCATTTTTAGTAATTTTTTACTTAAAAAGAATAATACTACAGATGAGGCTCCGGCCATAAAAACAAACACCATAAAGAAATCGTATAAGGTATTTATTTGAAAACCCATGAATGATGGTTTTTGTGGAGCTAAGTTCCAAACCTGAATTTTGGTGCTTTTAATTGGAACCCTATCAATTACCTTTTCGGTTATTTCGCGGGTAATTAATTTGCTACCGTTATCAAATAAAACTGCTCGGTCTAAACCGTCATTCGACATTTTAATTAGCTTTAAGTGGAAGTTACTAACCTCTGCCTTATTTGCTGTTGCTTCTATTGCTACAATACTATCTGCATCGTTAGAAGTTGTTTTTACGATTTGGATATTAGCTACTGGTAAGCTTGATGTTGCTTTTGGATCGGCATTCCATACACTACTATCAATCATAAATGCGGTAAGTGCATCTATGTTTTTAACATCAGTTTCGTTGGTAAACGATTTTTCAATCTTAACCTCTTCAGGATATAATGCACTTAATGTACCAGCAAATTTATTGGCCGATGCGGTACTTAAAAACCATACACCCATTAGTAACGAGGCTAACCTGCCTGGAGATAATTTGTTTACCATTGATAAACCAATTGGCGATAAACATAACTCACCAAAAGTATGTATGGTATATAAACTTACCAACCATCCCATCGAAACTTTTGTGCTTGGGTCAATTCCTTTTACTCCAAATGCAATTACTAAGTAACCAATGGCTAGTAAAAATAATCCCATTGCTTGTTTTAATGGTGATGCGGGTTCTAAATTTCTTTTTCCTAAACCTCCCCAAATCCATACAAATATTGGTGCAAAAATTACAATGGCCACAGCATTTATACTTTGGAAATAAGATGCAGGAACAACCTTGCCAAAAAGGCTACGGTCTGTTTGTTCTTCGGCAAAATAGGTTAATGATGCACCTGCCTGCTCAAATGCAGCCCAAAAGAAAATAACAAAAAATGCGGCAATGTATATCACCCAAATTTTATCTTTTTCTATCTTGGTTAAACTAGCATCTGATATAATGTATCCTGGAGCAACAATAGTTAATGCGAAAATTATAGTACCTATTAAATCTAATTCAATTACAAAAAAGAACAACACAAACAACACAATAAATACAGAAACCCATATAAAAAGTTGTTTAAAATTAAAAGGTAGTTTTTCGCCAGTTGCGTTTAAATCGTTACGACTTACGTTTGGTTTTACACCAATTTGTTCTCCTTCGGGTGTTACAATATATTTGTTTTTAAGTGATACAAATAAAATAACACTCACTATCATCCCTACACATGCTGCTAAAAATCCCCACTTAAAATCCTCCGGACTACCAGTATCTCCTAAGTATCCGCAAAGCAAAGGTGCTATAAATGCACCCAAGTTTATTCCCATGTAAAAAATGGTAAAGGCAGAATCTACTCTTTTATCTCCTTCGGGGTATAATTGCCCAACCATGGTTGAGATGTTTGGTTTAAAAAATCCGTTTCCAAAAATTAAAAACCCTAACCCTACAAACATTACCATTGGTGCAAATGCTTCTTGAAAAAAGCTACCTGCAATAAACATAAAAAACTGTCCAATGGCCATTAATATACCACCAATAATAATCGACTTTCTGTTTCCCCAATACCTATCAGCCATGTAGCCTCCAAGTAGTGGTGTTAAATAAACTAGGCCGGTATAACTACCGTAAATTTGCGAACCTAGTGCTTTATCAAATAATAAAGCTTTGGCCATAAAGAGCACAAAAATTGCCCTCATGCCATAATAGCTAAAACGTTCCCACATTTCTGTGATAAATAGAACGTATAAACCTTTTGGATGTCCTGTATTAGTTTGACTCATTTTTTATGTTTTAAAAGATGCAATATAAAATTATGGTTGATTTATGCAAACTTAGTTAAGTAAGGTTAGTCCTAACATTACAAAATATAGCAGCACAATAGTACCAAATATGGTGGCTATTACAAAAAGTGTATCAAAAATTGCTTTTAGTTTCATTATAGTTTTTCTAAAATATAGCGGGTCATGCGCTCATATAAATGTAAACGTGTTTTGCCTCCGCTAATACCGTGGTTTTTATTTGGATAAAACTCACTATCAAACTTTACGTTTTTATTTATCATGGCATTTACTATTTCTACTGCGTTCTGAAAATGTACATTATCATCAGCAGTTCCATGTATAATTAAGTAGTTGCCTTTAATTTTTTCTACGTGATTGATGGGCGAATTATCATCGTAACTTGTTCCGTTTTCTTGCGGTGTGCGCATAAAACGTTCGGTGTAAATATTATCATAATATTTCCAATTGGTTACTGGCGCAACGGCAATTGCGGTTTTAAATACATCGGCTCCTTTAGTAATTCCTAAGCTCGACATGTATCCACCAAAACTCCAGCCCCAAATACCAATTCTTGCTGCATCTACATAAGTTAATTTACCCAATTGTTGCGCTACATAAATTTGGTCTTCAATTTCAAATTTACCCAATTGTAAATAAGTCGATTTTTTAAATGCCTCTCCCTTAAAGCCAGTTCCTCTGCCATCAACACAAACTATTATATAACCTTTGTCGGCCAGCATTTGGTACCAAAAATAATTTGCACCCATCCATCTGTTTACGGCTAATTGATGCCCTGGTCCACCATACACGTACATTAAAACGGGGTGTTTTTTTGTAGCATCAAATTGTTTTGGTTTGATAATAAATGCATTTAACTTTTCGCCATAAGCATTGGTGTAGCTGGTAATTTCGGCAGGGCTTAAACTATAATTGTTTAGTTTGTCTTTTAATGTTTTATTGTCTTCAAGTACCCTAATTTCCTTACCACTTTTATCGCACAAAGCAAAATAACTTGGGGTGTTTATGCTCGAATTACTTAGCATAAAATAACTGTAATCTGCATTAAAAGTTGCACTGTTCCATCCATTCTTTTTGGTAAGTTGTACTTTGTTTTTACCATCAATTCCTAACTCATAAATATATCTTTCTGTAGAGCTAATTTCTGAAGAAGAGAAATATAGTTTTTGGGTTTTTGGGTTGATGCCATAAAATTGGTCTACATCCCAATTGCCTTGTGTAATTTGTTTAATTAATTTTCCGTTTGTTTGATATTGGTATAAATGATTCCAACCACTTTTTTCACTATTCATTATAAACGATTTTCCATCCGTTAAAAAAGTAATTTCAGGCACATCAATGTAGGCTTTATTTTCTTCGGTGTAAATTATTTTACCACTGCCACTTGTGGTGTTGGTTAATAATAATTGTAATTTGTTTTGAAGCCTATTCATGCGTTGAATACACAAGGTGTTTTCATCAGTTGTCCAATGTATACGTGGTATGTAAATGTCTATTTCACCTCCAATATCCATTTTTTGTTTTTGGTTAGTATTAATGTGGTAGCTATATATTTCAACCACCGAGTTTGCTTCTCCAGCTTTAGGGTATTTAAACTTATAATCTTCGGGATATAGTTTACCATAAGTAGGCATACTGTATTCACGTACTGCACTTTCATCAAACCTAAAATAGGCCAATTGTGTGCTGTTATTGTTCCAATAAAACCCTTTGCTAAGTGCAAATTCTTCTTCATAAACCCAATCGGTAGCACCATTAATTATGTTGTTGGTTTTGCCATCGTTGGTTATTTGAGTTTCTTTATTGGTGGTTAAATCAAACACATAAAGATTGTTGTTTTTTACATAAGCCAATTTTTTTCCATCGGGCGAAAATTCTGCCAACATTACTTGTTCTGTTAGTGGTTGAGTGATGGTTTTAGTTTTTACATCAAACACATAAATATTTGCCGAAAACGAATGGCGATAAATTTGTTTGAAATTATTTTGCAGTAATACTTTTTGCTCATCATCACTAAACGAATAAGAAAATCCATTCACGTTTATATCAGCTTTTTTAATAATGGTATCTACTATTTGGCCATTGGCAAAAGTATAGCGTATAATATTGTCGGCTTTATCTTGTGCGGTGTAAAATCGGCCATCTTTCATCGAATTAAAACCCGAAACGCCCTTAGCATTAAATGTTCCTTTTTGCCAAATGTCTTCAAGTGTAATTTGCTGCGAAAAGCTACTAAACGCAGAGGCGCAGAGGGTGCAGAGGATTATTATTTTTTTCATCATAAATTATTTACTTTTCTTTTTATTCCTTTTGTTAATTTTTCTTCATGAAAGTTAATCAGTAAACCTAGTTTTTTATTCGCTAATTTTAAATAAGTTATTAGTTGTACTTCATGCTCGGGCAAAACCGTCTCAATTGCTTTTCATTTTAGTATTCATAATATATTTGTGTCTATTGACATTTCTGTTGTTTATAAATTCTCTACCGCCTCTGTGCCTCTGCGTTTATATTTGAAACATGCAATATAACAAAGTAACCGAAATGCAAATAAAAGCCTTTCAGGATATAGTAGGGCAACCGTTTGTAATAATTTCTGATGAAGAAAAAACGCTGTACAGCCACGACCATACAGAGGATTTAAGCTTTATGCCCGAGGTAGTTGTAAAACCTGCTAATGCCATTGAAGTTGCTGAAGTTGTAAAAATTTGTTTTCAAAATAATATTCCTATTACGCCAAGAGGTGCTGGCACGGGGCTAAGTGGTGGTGCTTTGCCGCTGCATGGTGGTGTGGTTATGGCAATGGAAAGGATGAATAGTATTGTTGAAATTGATGAAAGAAATTTTCAAGTAACAGTTGAACCAGGTGTTATTAATGAAAACTTACAACAGGCGGTTAAAGAAAAAGGTTTGTTTTATCCACCCGACCCGGCAAGTAAAGGCAGTTGTTTTTTGGGCGGAAATATAGCCCATGCAAGCGGTGGACCAAGGGCATTAAAATATGGAACTACTAGAGATTATGTATTAAATTTAGAAGTGGTTTTACCTACCGGAGACATTATTTGGACTGGTGCAAATACACTAAAATATTCAACAGGATATAACCTTACGCATTTGTTTATAGGTAGCGAAGGCACATTAGGTATTGTTACTAAAATTGTATTAAAGTTGATACCTTTTCCAGAATATACATTGTTGATGCTAACACCATTTAACTCTCCAGAAAAAGCTTGCGAAGCTGTTAATGGAATATTTTTGGCTGGTTGTAATCCCAGTGCTTGTGAGTTTGTAGAACCCGAAGCATTTAGGCTTTCGGCAAATATGTTAAATTTACCTTTTGTGATTGAAGCAGGTGTAGAAGCGTATTTATTAATTGAGGTTGATGGAAATAATTTGGAAACCATGATGTCTGAATGCGAGCGTATTTCTGAAGTGCTTTATCAACACGAAAGTGGTGAAGTAATGTTTGCACAAACAGCCGATGAAAAGGAATATTTTTGGAAACTGCGCAGAAGTATTGGTGAAGCCACCAAACACAATAACACCTATAAAGAAGAAGATACAGTAGTGCCTCGTGCTGAATTGCCGGCCTTGTATCGTGGTGTAAAAGAAATTGGTAAACGTTATGGTTTTAGAACCGTTTGTTACGGGCATGCAGGTGATGGTAACCTACATGTAAATATTTTAAAAGACGATTTATCTGAAACGTTTTGGAGCACCACTTTAACCCAGGCCATTATTGAAATTTTTACTTTGTGCAAAACATTAAAAGGCACCATAAGTGGCGAGCATGGAATTGGCTTAGTGCAAAAGCCTTACATGCAAGTAGTAATGTCACAAATACAATTGGATTTAATGCGTAAAATTAAATTAGCATTCGACCCAAAAGTAATACTTAATCCTGGAAAAATATTTTAGCAGTTTTAATCATTTCAACCAAGGTTTTTACATAAAAAAAATAGGCATCCGAAATTTCGAATGCCTATTTTTTTTGTATTTGATAAATCTAAAAATTATTGAACAATCATTTTACGGGTAACTTTAAAATCACCTGCTTCTACAGTGTAGAAATAAACACCAGCATTTGCATTTGATAAATTAACATTAAAGTTATTTAAACCTGCAGGGCTGTTGGTAAATGTATTGTTATAAACCGTTTGACCAATCATGTTTACTACGCTAATTTTTACATCAGTTGCACGTACTAAGCTAACAGGAACCGTAGTGTTTACTTCAAATGGATTAGGATAGTTTTGCTCGATGGTAAACAAATCATTAACCTCATTTAAACCAACTATATTTTTATCAAAAATATCTGTTACAGGCACTTCGTAAAAAACGATATCATAAGGACCAACTTTTTCTGCATTATCAGTCGCATCATAAAATCCTTGAGAACGTGTATTCATAAAAGATAAACTTAAGTTTTTGCTACAATCTGCTGCAACACTTGCAAAAGTTTGTTCTTCGTTTAAGCCCATAGTTGCTGTTAAGTTAACTGGAGCCAACCAAGTTGCACCTTTGTCAATAGAAGCAGCTACATAAATATCGTAAAACCCTTGACCTTGTTGGTCTAAGTCGTTATCAGTTAATCCTTGGTAAACTACATAAATAGTATCACCGCTATTAACAGCATAAGGTGCAGTAGCTAATCTACTTAAGTTTCCATAACGAGTACGGTCGTTAATTACTTCACCTATGGTAATTACTTCATCATCATCTGTTGCGTCTTCTGGAGAAAATCCTGCTAATACTGTGCTATCAGGACGACCTTCGTACCAGTATGCAATTGTGTTTTGTCCAGGGAAGTAGCTATAAGTGGTATTACCAGCTGATGTGTCATTATCAAACATACGGCCATATGCCCAAAAGCAATGTGCTTTACCTGATGCATCTAAAGTAACAGTTAATGAACCATCTGTGCTATATGGAGTATCTAGAACCAATTGACGGTAGTTAAATGCAGGTACTGGGAATGAGTCAATTATTGTTGTTGTCCAAGTTGCACCATTGTCAGCAGATTTCCATAAAGTAATATCATCTGTTAATCCACCCATTAAAATAGCAACATTGTTGCCTTTTGCATCAATTGCATAATTATCGCCACCACCACTATAATAACGTGTGCTGTCGTATCCAGGTAAAGTTTGGTTTACAACATCCCAAACATTCGTGCGTAAATTTAAACGAGAATAAACTTGAGGTGCTCTAACACCGCTTTTCCAAATTCTATTTGGTTGATTGCTTGATGAATCAGTATATGAAGCAATAACTATCATATAATCACCACTAATAGCAGTACGTGGCCATAATAATCCAGGCAATGATTTAGTGGTATCAAGTACACTTACTCCATTCCAATTGTTACTACCAATAGCACCATTTGTATTTAACATCATACCACCCGAAAATCCTTGCGAATCTACCTTGTGAGAGAAAATAATTTCTGTTCCACTAATTGGATCGTAATCAAAATTACCGTACCCCGTACGTCTAGTTTCAATTCTATCTTTTGTTACAGCTCCCCAAGCTGTTCCATCAAAATGATTGTAACCTGTACCACGTGCTTGGTAGCCTGTTGATGGTCCATCTGAAGAGGTTGTCCAAATTACAGATTTTTTTCCATCAGGATAAGTTATGATTTTTCTGTAAACAGAAGAATTTGTAGGGCGGTCAAATTCTGTTTGACCAACAATAACCCAATGTGAGTTTTTGCCGTAACCTTTACCTGTTTGGCCAATTCTGCTGTTTGCTTGAGGGTTAATAACAGGCGATGCAGGAGTGTAATCTCCAGTTTGTTTGCTTGTAATTTTCGACTGGTTGCCCAAATTTCCAGTTGATGGTGTTTGTGCATTCACAGCTAATCCAGCTGCTAGCATTCCTAGTAAGTAGAACTTTTTCATTTATATATTCTATATTTAGTTTGTATT
>JAGPCI010000249.1 GCA_018058165.1 Bacteroidia bacterium | reverse complement strand
CCTTATACAGCACCATCTGTACAAGCAAGCATTACGAGTTTTAGCAGTATAACTACAACATCATACACTATAAATTTTGCAGCAGGTACTGGTGGTAATGGAAGATTAGTAGTTATTAGACCAAATGCTGCTGTTGATTTTACGCCAGTAAATGGAACTTATACCGCCAACAATAATTTTACAACAGGCACAGGTGTTGGCCCTAGCAGTGATAATAAAATTGTGTATGCAGGTTCGGGAACTTCTGTTTCTATATCAAACTTAACTGCAAATACTGTTTACCATGTAGCCATTTTTGAATATAATGGAAGTGGCATTTATACTTATTATTTAACTCCTGGCGCAACTAGTAACCAAACTACTATTACAACCGAACCAACTGCAAATGCTGGCACACCAACATTTACAAGTACTACTACAAATGCGTTTACGGTTAATTGGACGGCTGCATCTCCAGCACCCGATGGATATATTGTAATAAGAGATGTAGCAACTACACCATCAAACCCTACAGATGGCATAAGTTATAGTGTAAGCGATGCAATAGGAAGTAGCACCGTAGTTTATGTTGGTACTAGTTTAACAGTGGTGCAAAGTAGCTTAAGTGCTGGTACCGAATATCGATATCGGGTGTTTAGTTTTAATGGTAGTGGTGCAAATAATAATTACAAGATAACAAGCGTATCAAGTGGAGTAAACTTTACCTTATCAACCGAGCCAACTGCACATCCGGCAAGTTTAGTAGCAAGTGCAGCATCGGCAACATCAATTGCACTTACTTATGGTGCTGCAAATACCATTACCAATGCAAGTGGGTATTTAATTTTATTAAAACAAGGCTCGGCCCCAACAGGTTTGCCAACTGATGCAACAAATTATAGCATAGGAAATGCCATTGGTGATGCAACCGTAGCAGCAATAGAAACCACAACTTCGGGCACTACTAAAACCATAACATCACTTTCTGCACAAACTAATTATCATGTCAGCATAATTCCTTTTAGTTGGGATGGAACCAATGCCGCAACCAGAAATTATTATACAGCAAGCACAATAGTTACAGCTAATGCCATAACGGTTTCTAATTTATCAGACGTGGTTGCAGTTGCAGCTTCTTCGCCAGCAACCATATCATCATTAATAAATGATGTTGCGCCATTAACCACTTCAACAGGTGTGCAAGTTTGGCAAGTTACCATACGTGATGGCGGAAGTGGATTAAATGATTTAGATAATTTGCCAACAAAAGTTTCGGCCATTAAGTTTACTGCTCCAGCAGCCAATGCAATAAATTGGAGTACTGCTATAAAAACTGCAGGATTATTTGATGGCACAACATTACTTGCAACGGCTAGTAGCATTGCAATGGCTAACATGGAATTTACTGGTTTAAATATTTCTGTGGCTGATAATGGTACAAAAACGTTGTCACTAAGAATATCATTAAATGAAATTTTAGGAACTGGCAATGATGATGGAGACGATTTTGTGTTTCAACTTTCTAACGGAAATTTTACCACTGTTAGTGATGGAACTAGTTCAGAAAAAACAAACTTTACAGCATTTACAACTGCAAATGATATAGAAAATGTATTAGCTGTTGTAGCCACACAATTAAACTTTGTGCAACAACCAAGCAATGCTAATATTGGTGTTGCAGTAGCTCCTTCAATTACTATTAATGCAACAGATTTAAATAATAACTTAGATTTAAATTTTGTAGCAAATGTAACTTTAAATGTAAATTCGGGTAGTACAACAATACATCCAAGCGCTACAAAAACAGTTGCTGCAATTGCTGGTTTGGCAACTTTTAGTAATTTATATTTTGATGCTACTGCTACCAATAACACATTAATTGGAAGTGCTACTGGATTAACTTCAACGGCAGCAAGTAGTAGTTTTGATATTACATCAAATCCAACTGCTGGATTACAATTAGCTGCAGCAAATACTTCATATACCATTGATTTTGACAATACCTTAACTGGTGTAAATGAAGGCACTTTTGCAGGTGCAGGATTTTCACCAACACCAAGTGCTGGGCAATTAAACTCAAATGCATGGGCAGTTACTGGTATGAGTGATGGAACATTGGCTTTTGGTGATACAAAAATAACCGGAGATTTTGCAGTTGGTAATTCAGCAACTGCCGTATCCACTGGTGGAATTTATAGTTTTGATATTGGTGGAAATAAAACTTTAGGCATACAACCTACAAGTAATGATTGGGCACCAGGTAGCATAACACTTAAACTACAAAATGCAACAGGAAACGATATTACCTCACTAAATATTGCCTATAAAGTTTATGTAAGAAACGACCAAGGCAGAAGCAGTTCATTTAATTTTTCGCATAGCTTAAATGATGTTACTTATAATAACATTACAGATTTAGATATTTCATCTACACAATCAGCCGATGCATTAGGTTGGAAGATGTATTACCGTGTGCTAAAAATTACAGGCATTAATATTCCTGCCACAGGTTATTATTACCTAAAGTGGAGTGGCGCAGACTTAGCGGGTAGCGGCAGTAGAGATGAATTTGCTTTAGATGATATTAATATTATTGCCAACCCAACTACAACTCTAACTAATGTTGGTGGTGATATTTTAGATGCAGTAATTGCAGGTGAAGCCTCACTTGCGAGTAATGTTACTGGTTTAAATACATTGCAAATTACCACTGCTGGAAATTTGACCGCAAACGATAAAACCCTTGCATTTAATACCAGTGGGAATACAATAATAAATGGCATTTTAAAAACTGCAAATACCAATGGATTTAGTGGATTAATAAACACTACAATTATAAACACCAATAGCCCAACAATTACATTAGGAGCAAACTCTACTATTGTATATAATGGAAGCGGAGCACAAACATTAAGTAGTAGAACTGATTATAAAAACTTAACCATAAACAATGCTGCTGGCCTTACAGCCACTGGCAATAGCACCATTAACGGGAGTTTAACTTTAACAAATGGAACGTTAGCATTAGGAGCAAATACTTTAACATTTGCAGGCACTGCGCCCACCCGTAGTTTAGGTTTGATAGATGCAAGTACGGGCACTTTAGATTTTACCAATAGTAGTTTATTAACCTTACCTGCATCGTTATTTACAAGTACAGTAAAAAACTTTACATCAAACAGCACTGGAGGAATAAAATTAGATAGCGCAATAACCATAACTGGCGATTTATCATTGCTTGCAAATAACTTAGATGCAAACAATGTGTTATTATTTGCTTCAACTGGTTCGGTAATTCATTATGGCGGTACAATTTCAAACTTTATTATACCAACTATGCTTACCCATTATACTTTACAAAGTGGCACAACAACATTAACGGGTAACTTAACTATTTTGGGTGATTTAACTTTAGCGGCAAACACACTTGATATTGCATCGAACACATTAACAGTAAGTGGAAACATTAGCAGAACAACAGGAACAATTAGAACTAACGGTGGAACACTTACTTTAAACGGAACAGGAAGTACATCGTTATTTTTTGATCAAACAACACCAGGCACAACCAATAAATTAAACAGCTTAAATATTAACAGAACTGCTGAAACAATTTCAATAGGCAATGCAGTTTTAATTTCAGAAAACGGAACTGTAACCGTAACTGCTGGCGAATTGGCAAGTGGTGGAAATTTAACCTTGCTATCAACAGGAAATACTGGGCGCATTGCTGAATTAATTACTGGTGCAAGTGTTACTGGAAATGTAACCGTGCAAAGATGGATAAACGGAGGAAGTGCACTTTCATTAAACAGGCCAGGCATACCACAATTAAGAACTTGGCGCGCAATGTCGAGTCCAATAAGTGGTGGAACTTATGCGCAGTTTAGTGATGATATTTTAATTTCTGGTCCGGGCGGTATAAGCAATGGGTTTGATATTGCTGGCCCAACATCATCAATTAGGTTATGGCAAGAAACAGGCACAAGAGGCTGGGCAAGTATTGCTACCATAGGCACAAGTCTACCTTCATCAGGAATTGGAATGTTGGTTTTTTATAGAGGAACAAGAGATCAAACTTCATCATTAACCAATACCAGTAT
>JAGPCI010000250.1 GCA_018058165.1 Bacteroidia bacterium | reverse complement strand
AATTTTTAATCAATCAGAAATATACCAACAACCAAAAATTAGCCATTCAAGGAGGTTCGGCAGGAGGATTGTTAATGGGCGCTGTGGTAAATATGCGGCCCGATCTATTTAAGTGTGTAGTGGCAAATGTTCCGTTTGTTGATGTAATTAATACCATGCTTGATGAAACCATTCCGCTAACAACTTTTGAATTTGAAGAGTGGGGAAATCCAAAACAAAAAGTATTTTATGATTACATGAAATCATACTCGCCTTATGATAATGTAGTGGCTAAAAACTACCCAAGTATGCTAGTTACAGCGGGCTATAACGATGCACAAGTGGGTTATTGGGAACCCGCAAAGTGGGTTGCAAAACTCCGTCAACTAAAAACAGATACCAACCAAATATTATTTAAAACCAACATGGAAGGCGGCCACGGAGGCGCTTCAGGAAGGTATGCTGCATTAAAAGAAAGGGCTTTTCAACAGGCATATATTATGCACCAATTAGGTGTTGTAGAAAACTATGTGATACTTAAAGGTAAAGTAATTGATAAAAATAATTCGCCCATTGATTATGCAAATATTTATATAGAAAAAACTGGTGTAGGCACTAATAGCAATAGCGAAGGCGAATTTACTTTACGATTAAAAACTACTGATAATATTACCATTGTAGTACAAAGTATTGGGTTTGAAAAACAGCGCATAAAAATTGATATGAATACCCGAACGAGCGACTTAGTTGTTCGTTTAAAAAGTGAAATGTTTTTATTAAGCACTGCAATAATTACTGCTGATGGAAAAGACCCTGCAATTAGCATTATTAAAAAAGCCATAAAAAACAGAAAACTAAATTACGATAAAGTTCAAAGTTTTTCGGCTGATGTTTACATGAAAAGCGCTTCTAAACTTGACGAAATTCCTAAAAAAATTCCTTCATTTTTAAAACTATTAAGCACAAGTGATGATGGCAAAATAGACTCAAATTTATTGGGATTGCTATACCTATCAGAGTCGGTGGCAAAGTATAATTTTGAAAAGCCCGACAAAGTAAAAGAAACCATGATTGCATCTCGTGTAGCCGGCCAAAAGCAAGGGTTTAGTTTTAATAGGGTTGAAGATGTATTTATTAATTTTTATGAACCAACTGTTACATTATCCTATTACAGCCAAAGGCCATTTTTATCACCAATAGCACCACTTGCCATGTTAAGTTATAAATACACATACAAGGGCACATTTATAGCAGATGGAAAGGATATTTTTAAAATTGAAGTAAAACCACTTCGTAAAGGCGATCCACTTTTTAATGGATACCTATACATAAGTAGTGACGATTACCAAATTAATGGGGTTGATTTTTATATTACCAAGGATGCTCAGATTGAGTTTGTAGACACCTTATTTCTTCAACAAGAAATGATAGCAGAAAACAACATTTTGGTGCCATTGCAACTTAAACTTTTTAGCCACATAAAAATATTTGGTTTTAAAGCCACCGATTTAAGTGTTGCTACAATGAGTAACTATAAAATTAATGCACCATTTGGCAATAAATTTTTTAACTACGAAGTATTTAGTATTGATAAAAGTGCAAACAAAAAAGACACCCAATATTGGGGAGCTACCCGTACCATAGTTTTAACCGATCAAGAAAACAAACATTACAAAAAATCCGATAGTATTTATTTGGCTCATAACACACCTGCTTACTTAGATAGTATGGACAGAAAGCGCAACAAATTTACCTTTAAAAAATTGCTCTTATCAGGTTACTCATACAGCAAAAAAAATGACACCACCGTTAAATACTTTAGCACCGGAACCTTGCCTTTAACTTTTGGATATAATACTGTAGAAGGTGTTTTTATAAACTATAAATTAAGCTGGTATAAATATAATTATGAAACAAAAAAATACCACACTTTAATACCTATAATAAGATATGGATTTTCGAACAATAATTTAGCACTTGGTTTAATTGCCGCTAAAAGTTTGCAACCTAAAACTAGTTCTCGAATTAGCTTGCAGGTAGGTAAATTTATAAATCAATATAACAACGCAGAACCAATAAATGCATTACTTAACACCATTTATACATTAACAGATAGGCTAAATTATGCGAAATTACTTCAAAAAAATATGATTGGAGTTACCTTATCAAGAGAATTGGTAAATGGATTATATACATCGGCAAATATACAATTACACCAAAGGCAGGCCCTAATTAATAATGCCGATTATTCGTTTGCCCCAAGTAGCAAAAGAGCATTTACATCAAACAACCCAATTGCACCATTAAACGATGCGCCCGCATTTAAAACACACAATACTTTTGAATACACAGTTGCTGCACGATATGCACACAAACAAAGGTTTGAAAGTTACCCCAATTACAAACGAATTTTAGGAACCAAATACCCCGATTTGTACTTTAATTTTAAACATGCAATTGCATTAAATACCCTTTCTTTTAACTATCAACAACTAGAAATTGGAACAGGAAAAGATATTGACTTGAAACTATTAGGCACATTTAGTTTTGATGCATCGACCGGAATCTTTTTTAACAACAATAACTTAACCTTTGCCGACTTTAAACATTTTAACGGCAATCAAACCTTATTTTTAACCAACCCACCCAACAATAAAGCATTAGATAACAACAACAACCGTGAGCGATTAACTGCGTTTCATGCCTTAAATTATTATGGTTTGAGTACCAACAAAAGCTATGTTGAAGTGCATTTATTACAAAATTTTAGAAGCTTTTTTATTGGCAAAATACCACTATTACGCAAAACAAGGGCTTACGAGTTAGCCGGAATAAACTACTTACAATCAAGTACAAATACTTATACCGAAGCGTTTATTGGCTTGACAAATATTTTTAGTGTAGTAAGGGTTGATGCAGGTAGAGTAATATCAAATACAAACAATAACAATTGGTTTTTTAGGTTTGGATTTAGCATTCAGTTTTAAAAATTACCTTTAATCAGAATTACGCATGTAACATGCATAATATTACAAGTAGTTTCATACTTTTGTATACTATCAACAGTATATAATGAATCTTAAAAAACTAACAACGCCTCTCCTACTAATTATTACCATATTATTAATAGATCAATTGGTAAAATTATACATCAAAACAAACTTTTACCTAGGCGAAGAAATAATGGTGCTTGGCGATTGGTTTCGTATACATTTTACAGAAAACTATGGTATGGCATTTGGGCTTGAGTTTGGTGGCAAAGGTGGCAAAATATTACTAACTATTTTTAGGTTAATTGCGGTTGGGTTTATAGCTTGGTACATTAACGATTTAAGTAAAAAGCAAACAAATAAATGGTACATCATTTCTTGGTCGTTAATTCTTGCAGGTGCTTTAGGCAATATACTTGATAGCATTTTTTATGGCGTAGCATTTGGTTATGATGATTGGTTTCATGGCCGTGTGGTTGATATGTTTTATTTCCCTATTATACAAACTACCATACCAGAAAGCTGGCCATTTTGGGCAGGCGAAAGTTTTGAATTTTTTAGACCCGTTTTTAATGTTGCTGATGCAGCTATAAGTATTGGGTTTGTTATTATTTTATTTGGACAAAAAACTTTTTTTAAAGAAGAAAAAAACGAAACCGAAGAAGTTGAGGATGTAGTAGAAAACAATACAATATCTGAGGCTAAAGCGTAGTTTTTATAATTATATATACAATGAAACGTTACAAATTAATTGATCAAAAACTGTTTATCGAAAACAGAAAAAGATTTACATCGCAGTTAAAACCTAACTCGTTGGCCATATTTAACAGCAACGAAGAGTTACCGCGCAATGGCGATTCAACATATAACTTTAAACAAAACAGTGATATGTTTTGGCTTACAGGCATCGATCAAGAAGAGTGTGCAGTTGTGATTTTTCCTGATTGCCCTATCCCAACCTATCGCGAAGCTTTATTTGTTAAACGTACCAACGAGCATATTGCAGTTTGGGATTGCCATAAATATACAAAAGAAGAAGCTACTGCTGCATCGGGTATAAAAAATGTATTTTGGTATGATGAGTTTGATGGACTTATGCGTGCTGTAATTAAC
>JAGPCI010000034.1 GCA_018058165.1 Bacteroidia bacterium | reverse complement strand
TTAAATCTCTGTCTGTTAGTTGTTTTTTCTTGTCTTTAGTTTCAAAAACCAACTTGCCCCACCTATCGTAAACGCGGCAATGGTAATCTTTAACAAACACCGGAACAATGTTCCAAGAATCGTTTATCCCATCAAAGTTTGGTGTAAATGCATTTGGAACATGCAATAAAGGAGCCTGAACAAGCTCAATTTCGTTTGATTGACTTTGGTAAACACTAGGTTGATTCTCGGTGGCAACAACATAATAATAAAACAACCCAGTTTCTTTATTTAAGTCAACATCTATATCACTAACTATTTTTATGGGGTTTGATTTGCGCAGCGCAAAGTTTATTTCGGTAAAATCTCTTTTAAATAAATCGTGTCGATTAACACCATTTTCAAAAAAATCGTAGGTAGTCCAATCTAATGTATGCTCAAATGGTTTGCTTATTCCACTAAGTAAAATGCTACAAGCTGGTTTGTTTTGTTTAGGCTTTAAGCCGCAGTTATTGGTTGGTTCTATAATATAACAATACCTTTGTTTCTGAACTTTTACATCTTCATCAACCCAAATTGTATCGGTTAAAGCCGATGTTAACTCCGCTACTTTTTGTTTTTGCTGTGTAATTAAATCAAACCTAAAAACTTCGTTTAACACATTGTTTTGGGCATTCCAACTTATTTCGATGTGTTTGTTGTTAATAACCGTAACATAATGTGGCTGTATTGACTGCGGGTATTGGTCATCTGTCCATGGAATACAAACAAACTCACTGGTATCACAGGCATTATCGCAATTATCAAAAGCTACTAAAGCAAAACAAGTGGTTTGCAATGTTGGGTCAATAACTGTTTGAATTACTTCGCTGGTATTGGTATTGCCATATATACCAACTGAAGTTATATTTCCTGCACTACTGCGTTTTATTAAAGCAACTTGTTTGGTAGTTTTGGTATTTGGCAAAGCTGGCCACGAAACACCAACTTGCGTGTTATTAATTTGTTTAATACAGCTTAAAGCAACACTTTGTGCTGGCAAAGGTGGTAAAACTACAATGCTTAATTTGCCCTTATCTCGAATTGGCAATGGACAACGATTATCTTGCACAATAAAATCTAACCTCAACGTGTCGCCAACTGCCTCACAAGACGGATTTACAAATATTTTTAGTGCTGCTTGTCCTACACCTTTTTCATCGGTAACGGTTGCATAAGTTGTTTCATCTAAACTACCCAAAAAGCTAATAAATAAGGAATCTGTAAACTCATTATCAGTAACTAAAAAATTAACATTTAAAGTATCGGCTACTCTAACATAATAAATAGTATCTCTGCTAAAAGAATAAGCATTAGCATCAAAACTATCAGACAAAATGCTACACCACTCGCGCACTCCACCAGTTTTTACACCACATAAATTTTGGGTAACTAGTTTATAACAGTAGTTAGTATTACCAATTCGGGCAAGATTTTTATCAATATATTCGTTTAAAATGTTATTGTTACTAAGTTGTACTATCGAATCAAAATTGTGGCCAACGACCTTCCTATAAAGTATTATATTATCAATGTATTTTGCGCCAGGTTGGGTTTTCCAACTATTGTCCCATTTCAGCATCATGTCTGATTGGCCACTACGCAATACACACGATAAATCTACTTGAGCTTCGGGAATTGGGTTAACAAATATTTTTATAGTTCCTGATGAAGTATCAGAAGTTCGACATGCAAAATCGCGAAGTTTAAAATGTATTACTAACGTATCGTTTGCTTTGTTGCAAGGAGCAACCCAGGTAAGATTAACCCTAATTAAACCAACCTGCCTTTTTAACTCTGTAACTACAACTTTATTGGGTGCATTTAATAAGGTAAGGCTGCCTGTAATGGCTGAAATTGTAATTGAATCTAAGTTTACATCTGTAATATCGAATGTGTACGACATGCTATCTGTAGCTGTAACAAATAACAAAGTATCTTGCATAACAGGCGGAATTGGAGTTGGCCTACTATTAAACTTATAAACTGCATTATTACACCCACCAATATTTGGATTACTGGTTCGTTTGCCAGCATTTATGCGGCTATATGCACCCGGAGTAGTGGGAAAATCTGAAAGCCCTCCGCAGCCAGCACAAACAGATTGGTACACGGCACCGCTTTCATCAAAATGACTGGTTCCTCCATCAACATGCTCTTGAGAAACATTACCACCAAAATAGGTTGCATACGCCACCCGCGACATTTTAGGATCAAATACGATTAAGTAAAAATCAGAACCATCGGTTGAGCGCTGAAACGCATCAGCAGTTGTCATTAAACCAGTTGTTGTAGAAGTGTTTGAATTATGGCCTTGATTTGTATTACCGCCCCATCCGCTAAAATATATTTGGTTACAATCATCAACCATAAACGCAGAAGGTGAAAGTTTTGGATATTGACTTCCGCCACCAAATACCATTTGATTAAGCACAGTATTTAAACCTGCATCAAATACGGTAATAAATTGTTTTCCGCCAACCTCATAATAACCACTACCCAATTGAGGAAAAAGCCCCATGGTTTGACCAGTTACATAAACATTTTTTTGTTTATCGGTGTAAACAAAATAGGCCTGATCGTAACTTACTGTACCTAAGTAAACAGTTCTAGGATTTGAAATTATGCCTCCTGTTTGGTTGTAAAGCGCAACAAATCCATCAACCCCACCCTTGTAACTTGAAGAACCCGTATTGGGCAAGTTGCTACTTAAAGTGCCACCTGTTATATAAAAATTATCTCCATCTATTCTAACTCCATAAGCCGCATCAAACCCATTTCCACCAATATAAGTGCTAAACAAAATGGTATTTAATTGTGGTGTAAGTTTTAGCACCCAACCATCTTGACCGGCACCTCCGTAAACTGTTTGAGTTGCATTTGCTAAAGGGACAGAATTATCTTGTGAGGCCGTTACGGTGGCTATATAAACATTACCCGAGGCATCTAGTCGAATATCACCCCTAAACTCATCACCATAGTTATAGGTTAATTGATTGCTATTATTACCTGATATATGGTTGTTGTAACCATCATTACCAGAACCACCCAAATATGTTGAATAACGCAAAGTATTTCCATTGGCACTTAAACAACTTACAAATAAATCGTAGTTTCCATTATGCGAATTATCAACCCCATTTTTGTAAGGGAAATTTGTTGATTTTGTAGTTCCCAAAATGTACAAATTTCCTGCTGCATCACAGCTCATACTATGCGGTTGTTCGTTTTGCGAACCTCCTAAATATGTTGCATAAAGCAATTGTGTTCCATCTGCCGAAAACTTTAAAATGCCTACATCTCTAGCAGGTGGATCAGTAAAATTAGACCCTCCACCATAAGTTAATTGATATGCACCAGCAGTAACAGGAAAATTTGTATTATAAACTGTACCTCCACCGTAAGCATTTCCGCTGTTATCATGTGTTGCTGTAAAACCAAAGTTATCAGCCACCGAGCCACTAAATGTACTAAACACAATAGACGGATCGATAATTAAGGAGTCGTTTTTTGATAAGCCTTTAAAATTTGTAATGTTATAACTAAGCGTATCGTTGGTTAAAAAATATGCACTATTTATTGATTCTTGGCTAAGGCCATTGCTAATAAATGTTATGGGTTGATGTTCTTTAATTTCGCCTAAGCTATGTTTTACTAGCAAGTCGCCATTTACAATACTTAATTGTTGGGCACCATTGTAGGCTAATTTAATATCGGCAATATGTGCTCCTTGTTTTACAATAAATGCCGTTTTTACACCTCCATTTTCACCTGCAATTTCAAAATCTATATGAGGATAAATATTTTGTAAAATAACTTTCTGAAAAGCCTTTGCACCTTCGGCCCATTTGGTTTTATCATCGCCAATGTAATAATTATAGCGGGTTACAAATTCATTAAAACCATTGTGCGTATAATTTAAATTAGCTCCTGCAAAATCTATAAAAATGGCATGTGCTTTTATTATAATATCTTTATCGCTTTTATGATGATGTTGTTCGTGTATGGCTTGTTCATCAATCAAATTATACACTAAACCCTTGTTGGTTATGTATAAATCGCCCCCTGGTATTTCGGCTTTGTATAATACGTTATTTTGCCATTGCCCAAGGTTTTGAACAAAACGTACTTGTTGCGCATAGCCAAAAAATGGAGAGAGCAGAACAATTGTAAGCAAATATTTTATTGTATCTTTCAGCACAGATTAACAAATATAAACAGATAATTGAAAAATAGAAGGAAAGCCTTTTAAAACTAGATAGATAAAGTATGAAATTAGTTGTATTAACAGGTGCAGGAATTAGCGCAGAAAGCGGATTACAAACCTTTAGGGGTGCCGATGGCCTTTGGGAAGGCCATAATGTGTATGATGTAGCCACGCCCGAAGCTTGGTATAAAAACCCTAATTTAGTGCAAGATTTTTACAATATGCGTAGAAAAGCCGTATTGGATGCTAAACCCAATGCAGCCCATTTTGCGTTAGCCAAATTGCAGCAAAACCACGAGGTGCAAATTATTACGCAAAACATTGACAACTTACACGAAAAAGCAGGCAGTAAAAACATTTTGCATTTGCATGGCGAAATTACTAAATCTCAAAGTGATAAAAACCCAAAATTGGTTTATGATATTGATGGGTGGGAATTAAAAATAGGCGACCTGTGCGAAAAAGGTTCGCAACTTAGGCCACATATTGTTTGGTTTGGTGAGCCCGTTCCTATGATTGAGCCTGCGGCAAATATTGTAAACACGGCAGATATGTTGGTAGTAATTGGTACATCATTACAAGTATATCCGGCAGCAGGACTTTTAAATTATACCCAACCACAAACGCCTGTTTTTGTTATCGACCCAGCCAAGCCACCAGTTGGCATCAACCAAAAAAATGTAACCTACATACAACAAAATGCAAGTACAGGGGTAATGTTTTGGGTTGATAATTTTTTGAAATAACAGGATTAGCAACAGTGGCATACAACGCATTAAAATCCCGAAGGCATCCAGGTTGTGCCCGCAGAAACAACTACAAACTCTTCGCTTTGTCCTCTGTGCTTTCCCTACGTTTGCTGTAATTACCTTTTATCAGTTTATTTGATTGTTTACTCCCCTACACACCTCAAAATTGTTGTTTATAACTAGCCTAAACTTTATGCAATGGTATAAATAACTTGCGTGCTTTAACATTAAAAACATGCGTGTACATTTTATATCAATAGGCGGAGCGGTAATGCATAACTTGGCTTTGGCCTTACATAACAAAGGCTTTAAAGTAACAGGTAGCGATGATGAAATTTACGAACCAGCAAAAAGCAGGTTAGCCAATGCAGGTATTTTACCTAATAAAACGGGATGGGACACCGATAACATTACAACTGATATTGATGCAATAGTTTTGGGAATGCATGCACGTGCTAACAATCCAGAGTTAATAAAAGCACAAGAAATGGGGTTAAAAATATACTCTTTCCCTGAGTATATGTACCAACAAACCAAAGATAAAAAACGAATTGTAATTGGTGGCAGCCATGGTAAAACCAGCACCACTGCTATGATTTTATTTGTATTAAAATATTACAACATTGATTTTGATTATTTAGTTGGCAGTTTAATTGATGGGTTTGATACTATGGTAGGCATTAGCCCAACTAGTAAAATAGCCGTTTTTGAAGGTGATGAATATTTAAACTCGGCATTAGACCCGCGACCAAAGTTTCATTTTTACCATACCGAAATTGGCATAATTACAGGTATTGCTTGGGACCATATTAATGTATTTCCTACCTACCAAAATTATGTGGAGCAATTTGAAATATTTATAAAAAATTTACCAGAAAATGGTGCCTTAATTTATTGTGCAGATGACAATGAAGTAAAACGTGTAAGCGAAAACACACCTTGCAAAGCACGACTTATCCCCTACACTACGCCTAAAAACAAGGTTGAAAATGGGGTTACTTATGTAATCATTAATGGCAAAGAAATTCCGTTAAAAGTATTTGGCAACCACAATTTACAAAACATGATGGCGGCCAAATTTGCTTGTATTGAAGCAGGTATTACCGAAGAACAATTTTACGAAGCCATTCCGCATTTTAAAGGAACTGCTAAAAGGCTTGAAACCATAAAAGAAACAGCGGCATCAATTATTTACAGAGATTTTGCCCATGCACCAAGCAAACTTAAAGCAACTGTTAATGCCGTTAAAAATTTACACCCCAATCGTAAGTTAATTGCCGCCTACGAATTGCATACCTTTAGTAGTTTAAATAAAGATTTTTTACCTCACTATAAAGATTGTATGCAAGAGGCAGATGTTTGCGCGGTTTTATTTAGTAAACATGCTTTAGAAATGAAAAAAATGCCTATGCTGAGCGAGGCAGAAGTTGCTAACGGATTTGGAGAAAATGTAAAGGTGTTTACAGATAAAAACGAGTTGCATAAATTTATTACCCAACATTACACCGGTAACGAAAACTTATTATTAATGAGCAGTGGTACGTTTGATGGAATGGATTTGGAGTTTTAGTAATATTTTCTTTCTATAATCGTGTGCCAAATCCCAAAAATAAACTTCCTGTAATTGCATTTCCAGAACCAATACCTGGTGATTGATAGTTGATAGGGCTTTTATTTACCTTAAAATACTTATCCATTACCTTGTGATTTAAAAATGGCGCTCCTAATGATATGCCATAATGTATGTTAAACATGGTTTTACCTATATTATTAAACCAACCAAGTTCAATTTCGTAGCCTAATACTAAAACATTGGGATTAATTGTAAATATCCGTTTAGTTCCAAAATCATCGACTAATGTAGTAGTAAAATTATGCTGCAAGTAGGCTATATTTAAATTTAGTGACAAGTAAAACAAGTTTTTTTCTGCGATATTTTCATCTAGCTTAATTACAAACCCAGGTTCTAAATATAAAAAGCTGTATTGATATCCTTTTTCTGGCAAACTAGGCCCTGCAAAACAAGCATTAAGTTTCAATGGTAATTTGTTTTTAGTAGACAAAAGACTAAGGTTAATTACTGCACTTGTACCGTTGGCCATCGGATTTAAATCAAACCCAATTGAATATTTATTAAGTTGTGCCATTGCTGATAAGCAACAAACAAGAGCAATAACTGTTACAATTATTTTAGGTTTCATTATCGTGTTACTTTTACTTCGCTTATTAATAATTCAATGTTTGAGAAAGAACTTGATACTATTTCAATTGGTCCATATTCGGGATAATAGTTAGTTTTAGAGCACTCCGAAAAATTTAATTGTTTTGGATCTGATTTAACAATTAAGGTATCTGCAATATTAATCGTATCGTATTTGTAATTAACAACAACTGCAGTTTCATTAAATCCATATAAATATTTAGGGTTTAATTTTGTTCCATTAACAATTTCTGTCTTGTTAATTTGAGGATAGTGAATTGTTGCAACCATATTCATAGTGTCAGAACTAGTTAATGTTATACGAAAAGTTACTGATTGGGGTTCAAATTGATTATCACAGGGAGATGAGCAAGCACCCAAAAGTATAATTAAAAATAAGCAATAGAATGCTACTATTGTAAAATATTTCATTGCACCAAAATAAGCTAAACCTATCATACTTACAATTAATGAACAAAACCCTGCTTTGTATACTTGGACCAACTGCGGTTGGCAAAACGGCCACTGCAATAACTTTAGCAAAGCAGTTAAACACCGAAATTATTTCGGCAGATAGCAGGCAGTTTTTTAAAGAAATAAGTATTGGCACCGCCAAACCTAGCAAGCAAGAATTAGCAGAAGTTCCGCACCATTTTATTGGGCATTTAAGCATTCATGATAACTATAATGCTGGAGATTTTGAACGTGATGCTTTAACCAAATTAACCGAGTTATTTAAAACACATAACACCGTAATTGCTGTTGGCGGAAGTGGCTTGTATGTAAAAGCTTTAATTGATGGATTGGATGATATGCCCAAAGCTGACGAAGATTTGCGCATTGAATTAAACGAACTTTATAAAACAGAAGGTACACTTGCTTTACAAAACAAACTGTTAAACATTAACGAAAGTATCTATCAGCAAACTGAGCTACAAAACCCACAACGTGTGATGCGTGCTATCGAAGTTGCTTTGGCCATACAAAATGGCTTTGTGCCAAACCAAAAAAAGAACCCAAGAGATTTTAATGTGATAAAAGTAGTAATAAATCTTCCTCGAGAAGTTTTATACCAACGCATAAATACGAGGGTTGATTTGATGATGCAAGATGGGCTTTTAAATGAAGTACAATTGATGGAGCCTTTTAAAGACAAGTACGCTTTACAAACTGTTGGTTACTCCGAGTTATTTAACCACTTAAATGGAGATTGCACATTGCCAAAAGCAGTTGAATTAATTAAACAACACACGCGTAATTATGCCAAACGGCAAATAACTTGGTTTAAAAAAGAAGCACCTCAGCATTGGTTTAGCCCTACACAAACAGCCGAAATATTAGAATTGTTGGACTTGAGCAATTAAACCCAAATAAGGCATTGCAAATGCCTAATCGATTTAGAAACTGAAATTCAGTTTTATACAAAACTGCTAACATTTTCTTTGCCGAGGCTTCGGCACGGGATTTACCCAACTAAATCAAGTAGTTCGATTTTTAAAATCTTCTATTGATTAATTTGGGTTACACGAAATATTTGGACATTAATCGAATAATTGAAAAACCTTGCTGCAATAAAACCCCAATTTAAAATAAACAGCAAAAGCCGTTAAACTAACTGTTTAACGGCTTTTAGTATATAACACTTGCGTGCTAAGTAGTTAGTCTTCTAAAACTACTACTTTTTCTTTATTAGGAGATACTACTTTAATAACCAAGTTATTTAGTTTAATAGACTGTGTACGTAATCTCGACACTGTTCTGTTCTTTTTTTCTTTTCTTTTGTATCTTGTAAATGCCATGACAGTATTTTTTAGGTGTGCGAAAGTATGAATAGTTTTTATAGTATGCAAGCATTAGCCAAAAATTCTTTGTTTTATTTGAGCCGTGGCTGATGTTGATGGGGCAATTTAATAAATAAGTTTCTATTAACTAATTTTTTATCGTTGTTTAAGTACCCACAAAGAGGCACTACTTAACGCTATTTTATATTACAATATAAATAGCATTTATTTGCCACATATACGCAGCAACTTATTTTTTATGATTAGTATAATTACGGCAGTTCATAACCAATTGGAAATGAACAAAATTTTTCTAGAAAACATACGCAAATACACCGTAAACCCTTTTGAGTTAATTATTATTGATAACAACTCAACTGACGGAACACGCGAGTTTTTTGAAAATGAAGGTGCAGTAGTTATTGCTAATAATGCCAATTACAGTTATCCATACACCCAAAACCAAGGCATTAAAGCGGCCAAATACAATTTGTTTGCCTTTTTAAACAACGATATTATTGTGTGCCCGCAATGGGATCAAAAAATAATAGAAAGTATGCAAGTAAATAACCTCGACTTAATTACGGTATGTGGAATTGAGCGAGTTGAAACGCCAGCCTTAACCAAAAAACTTGGCCGCAAATGGAAACGCATAAAAAATGTTTTAAAACAATTTGGCTTAAGTAAGTTTAACCTATTGCTTATGCATAAATTAATGTACCCCAACTGGGAAAACTTTAATTTAAAACGCCAGAAGCTTTTTAAAAATAAGGTGGTTGAAGGATTTGTTGGTAATTCGGTAATTTTTAACCGCACTGCATTAGATAAAATAGGCCTATGGGACGAGCGTATACAGGGTGCCGACTTTGATATATATATGCGCAGTAAAAAACGTAATTTGGAGTTTGGAGATATAAAACCTTGTCATATTGCTTTAAATGTATTTAACCACCATTACATTCGAATTACCGCAAAATCTAAACCTCCCGTATTTGCCGATGCAAAAAACATGATTGCTATTGAAGAAAAATGGTCTGAAAAAGAAAGACTTATGCTTCTTGGCGACAATGTAACTACCTAAAAACCCTTCCATTATCCACCTTGTAATTTATAAACCGCTAGTGATATAATAAGCAAGGGCTCGCAGCTTATAATAGTCTACATTTGTGTACTTATAAAAAGTACATTATGAAAAAAATTTTACTATCAATTGCATTATTGTTAACAGGTTTAATAAATGCACAAACACCCGATTACAAATGGGGACTAGGATTTAATATTGGCATTGCAGAGTATTATGGAGAAATGGGTAACGGATTTTTCAACTTCGACCTAACACCACACACTTTAGCACCTAACATAGGTTCTACAGAAACCAGAAAAAATCAACCAGGCTTTGCAACAATTAACTTATCGCGCTATTATAATTCTAACATTGATTTTAACTTCTCTGTAGCTTCTGGAGAGTGGGGCTATTATAAAGATGCCACAACTAATTTTTACCGTGGTTTTCAGTATGCTGATGCTACTGCACGTTGGAAATTTTTAGGTAAAGATTATGCTAGATTTACTCCTTATTTATTAGGTGGTTTAGGCTATAGAAGAATTCAATTTGGTGATATAAATGACATCAGTAATTCACAGCATGAGTTAGTAATTCCTTTAGGTGTTGGTGTTAATGTAAGGTTGGCAGAAAGGGTTTACTTAAACCTTATATCTCATTATGGATTAACCACCGGTGATAAAGCAGAGGATAGAGCAGGGCTTGATGTAGATTTTACAGATCAACTTTGGCACCACAGCGTAGGAATTCAGTTTTTACTTGGTAAAGCAAAAGATACTGATGGCGATGGGGTAAGCGATGGTAAAGACAAATGTGCTAATACAACAGCAGGCGACCAAGTAGATAAAAACGGTTGTACTGTAGATACCGATGGTGATGGCATTGCTGACAACAAAGACAAATGTCCTACGGTTAAAGGTTTAACCGCATTTGCTGGTTGCCCTGATACTGACGGTGACGGTGTAGAAGATAGCAAAGACAAATGTATAGATGTAAAAGGTATTGCTAAATTTGATGGCTGCCCTGATACAGATGGTGATGGCATTCAAGATAGCGAAGACAAATGCCCTACGGTAGTTGGAATTGCACAATTTAATGGTTGCCCTGATACAGATGGTGATGGTATTGAAGATGCTAAAGATGAGTGCCCTAAATTAAAAGGGATAGCAGAGTTTAATGGCTGTCCTGATACGGATGGTGATGGCATAGCAGACAACAAAGACAAATGTCCTAAAGTTGCAGGACCAGCTTCTAATGGTGGATGCCCAGAAATTAAAGCAGCAGTTAAACAATTGTTTGAAAAAGCATTACAAGGCATCCAATTCGAAACAGGTAAATCTATCATCAAAAAACAATCATTCCCTATACTTGACCAAGTTGTTAAGGTAATGATTGAAAATCCAGATTACAGATTATTTGTAATGGGCCATACAGATAATGTAGGCAAAGAAGCTAGTAACCTTCAATTATCTAAGGAAAGAGCGCTTGCGGTAGAACAATATATGGAGAAAAAAGGAATTTCATCAAACAGAATAGAATCTGATGGTTATGGAGACACACAACCTGTGCAAGATAACAAAACTGCCCCAGGTAGAGCAAAAAACAGAAGAGTAGAGTTTAAAGTATTGTTTGAAGATTTTGTAAAATAATACCTACCTTTATTCAATAGATTTTATCACTTTATTATCAATAAAAGCCGGTATAACATAATGGTTATATCGGCTTTTTTAATAGGGGTTGATTTTGGGTCATTAAATCACGTTTTGTTAATGCTAAACGGGGTGTTTGTTTTACCGATTGTAATTATTTACTAACCCAAATTACGCATTAAAATGCATAATCGATTTAGAAACTGTAAATCAGTTTTATGCTAAATACTAACCATTTCTTTGCCGAGGCTTCGGCACGGGATTAACCCAACTAAATCAAGTAGTTCGATGAGGCCTAAGCCAAAATTAGACGATACTGAATGAGCTCTAGGTATTACTATTAAATAATAACAACTAAAAAAATCGCATTTCTAAAACATCAGCCATAAAAAAACGAGGCTACTCAAATAAAACAGCCTCGTTTTTTAAAATGGTTTAAATGGTTTATTGTGTAATTAACAATTTACTTGAGAATACATTTCCATTACTTTGCGTTTTTATCATGTAAACTCCAACTGGTAATCCCGTAGCATTTACCTCAACAGTTTCGGTACCTTGTAGTAGTTGGTTATATACTTTTCTTCCTGTTATATCATACAACTCTACATTAATTTGTGTTGCACCTTTTGGCATTAAAAGAGTAAACGTACCTTGGTTAGGATTTGGCCAAAAACTCATGCCACTTTCTTTATTTAATTGTTTTAATCCAGTTAAATTTGGTGGTAAATCAAATGCTTCTGTACCATCTGTTCTCGATGTAGATAATCCTTGACCAGCCGAATAGCCTAGACCTCTTCTGGCAAAAGTTTTCCAAATTATATCATAATCGGCTTTGCCATTATTCATTTCGTCTGCTAATAAAATTGCATCGCGGGCATCAATAAAACCCGGGTTACATGGTTGTAGTTTTAAACCATCAATTACCAATTGTAATGCCCTATTATTGCCTCCAGTACCATTATATAAATTACTATCGTAACCATATTTATCAATTAAATTCCAGTATAAATCGTACAACATGGTACACCAAACCGAACCCACTCCATGCGGAATTGATGCTGTTTTAATTGAATTATAGGTAAACGGATTAGTTGTCATGTTGCGGCTATATCTAAACGTGCGAATACCTAGGCCAGTAATCGGTTGGTAACTTAACCATGATGCAATTCCACGAGCGCGTTCAACCGAGTCCATTGAACCATGTGTAAGATAAAGTCCAAAAAAGTCGCTCCAGCCCTCGCCTGCTTGTTCTTGGTTTGATAAGCAATTAGCGTTAGCAGCACCACCTATTAATCTATTAGAAATACCATGGCCATATTCGTGAGCCATTACCGCGTTGTCTAAATCACTATCATAAACACCCACAAAATCAATATTAGAATTAAAAGAAACAAACACACTATCGCGCAATAAACGCGCTTTTAAAGAGTCGCCTGCAACCTTAGAAATCATAATTGATGGAATTGTAATTGTTGAGGATGTGCCAGTCATTTGAATTGGAGCAGAGGTAGTATTGTTTACTACAATTACCATTGCTGCACCTGCATTTTGTGCGTTAAGTACTTTAGTAGTAAAATTACATCCTCCACCTCTGTAAATTAAAACAGCTTTAGCAGCATAATTACCTGTAACATTACTACATGCTGTATTAGCTGTTGTACCATCGTTTACTATTGCAAGTGGCATGTTTACTATGTTAAAAGAAGCAGCACCAAAAAGCGATATTGCGCCAAGCGTTGAGTCTCTTCTAGTATTATCTTTCATAAATAAATATGGCGAAATACTAGGACTACCTGATTTTGGCCATAAAAACATTTGCATACGTGGTTTTTGTCCATCGGGTGGTGTTGCGAAGTTTGCATTACTTTTACCACTTCCATCTTGCGCTTCGGCACTTACTTGATCAAATTGTAAACCACCTCTTCCATAATTATTAGATTGAAAATTACCCGATTCTTCATCAAAACCATAATGGTACATCACATCATGTATTAAGTTATTCCATACAAATAAATTAGTAATTGCAGTATTAAAATTTTCCGAATTTAATCCTGCAGGGTTATATGGAAAATCAAAAGTTAACGAGCTTCCTCCATCAGGACTATAACCTGGTAAGTTTCTGTTTGCAACATCATCTGAAGCATAAACATTATTACCGGCAGTAATGGTGTATTCGTGCCCCGCAACGCCATCAGTATCATGCCAGCCAAATGGTGAGGCTAACGAATCGTGTGGATTTACCATTAATTTACGGCTGCCATGATTTGGACTTTCAACACCTAAAGGAAAAGCATTATAAGTAGCACCTCCAGCTTTTTTGTTTAATGCCGTTGGTTTGGTTTGAGATTTTAGAGTGGTATTATTTACAAATGGGGTTGCTTTTTGATGGTTGTGATTGCTACAATCTACACTCCAATTATTTTTATCAATTACTTGACCGTTTTCTGCATCAACGCGTACATTCCACCAATTGTTTGTTTTATTATCAAGCCAATTGGTGTTGTATGCTAATTTTACATTACCATCCAATTCGTAATAATATAATTGAACTTTTATTGGCTCATCAGAAACGCTGGCATCACTAATGCTTACTTTATAA